>NZ_LWFU01001149.1:0-15831 GCF_001635135.1 Oleiphilus sp. HI0080 | reverse complement strand
ATCGGTGCCGTCGCTAGCCCCCATCGTAAAACAAGCCGCACCTGCGGTCGTCAACGTTTCAACTTATACGATAAGAGCGCATCGTAACCCGCTACTCTCGTCCCCCTTTTTTCGACATTTTTTTCAACTCCCCGAAGACCCCGCTGTCACCAAGCGCACTCAAAGTGCTGGTTCCGGTGTTATCGTTGACGCAGAGAATGGTTTTGTATTGACCAACCATCATGTGATTCAGAATGCCGATGAAGTTGAGATTACCTTACAAGACGGTCGTCGCTTTAAAGCAACGATCTTAGGCTCGGATAAAAAGGTCGACCTTGCCGTATTGCAAATCCCGGCAGAGAACCTTACCAGCATCCCTCTCGCATCCGACAATGCGGTTCAAGTTGGTGATTTTGTGCTGGCAATTGGTAGCCCGTTTGGCTTACAGCAAACAGTCACCAGTGGGATTGTGAGTGCCCTTGGCCGCAATGGCCTTGGCGTACAAGGCTATGAAGACTTTATTCAAACCGATGCGTCCATCAACCCCGGTAACTCCGGTGGAGCGTTGATTGATTTAAGAGGAACGTTGATAGGAATTAACTCAGCCATACTCGCTCCTTCAGGTGGCAATGTCGGCATCGGCTTTGCCATACCGTCAGAAGTCGCTCAATCGGTCATGAACCAGCTAATCCTTTACGGTGAAGTAAAGCGTGGCGGAATAGGCGCACGTTTTCAGGACCTTACGCCAGAACTTGCGAACGCCTTCGAACTCAATCGCTATCAGGGCGCCTTGGTCAATAGCGTAAAAGTAGAGAGTAGCTCTGAACGAGCAGGGCTGAAAGCAGGAGATCTCATTATCGAGGCCAATGATCGTCCAGTAAATAGCGCTGCCGACATGGCCAACAGAATCGGGTTGTCCCCTCTTGGTAGTGTTGTCGCGCTTAAGGTCATTCGCGATGGAAAACCCATTCAACTAGAAGTGACGATAGAGGAAATCCCAATTCCTGAGATAGCCGGTGATAAGTTACACCCGAGCCTGTCAGGAGTAAGACTGCAGGATCTCATTCATCCGGATTATGAATCTGCCGTTGGCTGCATCATCGTTGATATTGATCAGGGCTCACCCGCCGCCCAACAGGGTTTGGAGATCGGCGACATCATTTTTGGCGCAAACCAAAAACGCGTTCACAATATCGATGAGTTAGTGTATCTGACAAGTCGCGAACCGCTGCGAAGCTTTAATCTTCGCCGCGGCTATCAAGAACTTAGCTTGTATTTACGTTGATCGATTAACTCGCCTTACGACGTAACATCCAATCTGGACGAGACACCCCAATTCGAGCAAAGCCTTCGCTCAAGGTCATCGGTTGCGCAAGCATTTTATAGTCTTTGAAGTCCATCTTGACTGACTGGTTGTGCGTACCACCCCGAAACACAATCGCACCGCTTTCGTTGAACCCCTCGTACATGTACATAGGGATTTCGTACATTCGACCGAATGGAGGCATCGCACCCAACTCGCACTGAGGAAACTTGCTTTCAAACTCCGTCTCTGTAGCGAGATCAACCAATTCAGTTCCCATGGCCCGCGTGAAACGATCCCAACGAATGCGACATGAAGCGGGTAAAACGACCATGGAAAGCACGCCATCGAGATACACCATCACTGTCTTGGCGACCTGCTCACTTTCTACCTTTACTAGGTCTGCAATTTCTTTTGCCGTGTAGGCAGGAGAGTGTTCAATAGATTCGTATGCGACATCATGCGCATCCAGGTATTCTTGTAATTGTTTTATTGGCATCGTACTACCTCCACCGTTGATCCAGACTTGTCATTGCTTACAAGTTGAAAATGTATTGCCAGGAGAGCCCAAGCAAGTACAGGTACACGTTACACCCAAGAATCAAATTATTTCGTGATCACACACACTGAGTTAGTTGAATACACGTCACAAATTGATCGCCATTTTACCGATTTAACACATTTGTGACGTGCAGATTTCAGAACTGCAATATAACGCAGGTTATGCTATCCGTTATCAAGAATTACTGCCCTCTTGAGGAATCATATGCACATCGCGCTGCGGAAACGGGATCGAAATACCTTCTGCATCAAAGGCTTTTTTCATTGCCTCATGAATATCAAAATATACGCCCCAGTAGTCAGATGTATTTACCCATAGTCTAACGGTAAAGTTGACAGAGCTATCCGCAAGCTCGCTTAAGACAATCATTTTCGCGGGATCTTTAAGTACACGCTCATCAGCTGCACTCACCTTATCAATGATGCTCTTCACCTTGTCAATGTCATCGTCGTAGCCCACACCAAAGACGAAATCAACGCGGCGTTTCGGCTCATGATTTATGTTTACCAACGCACCGTTAGATAGCGCGCCATTGGGAATCACGACCATACGGTTATCTGCCGTAAGCAAAATGGTATTAAAGATTTGAATCTCTTTTACCGTAGCGATGTAACCCTGCGCATCAATCAAATCACCCACTTTGAATGGTTTGAAAAACAGAATAAGCACGCCACCAGCGAAGTTCGAAAGACTGCCCTGCAAGGCGAGACCGACGGCCAAACCCGCAGCACCTAAAACAGCAATCAAAGAGGTTGTTTCAATGCCAATGTAAGAAGCAACGGTAATAATTAAGATCGCTTTCAGAAAAACAGAGAGCAAGCTTTTTAAGAACGCTGCGAGCGTTTTATCAGCACGCGAAATCAGATGTTTCTCGAGGGAGCCTACAACACGATTAATAAGCCAAAACCCGACAACCAGGCTCACAATAGCAATCACCGCTTTCGGTCCGTAGGTCATTGCAAACTGCATGGCTTGATCGCCTAACTCGAGTACTTTTTCTTCAGTAACACTTTCTAGTGACATCGTTCTATCCTTTGTATTTTGTCGTTAAATACGGTCTTTGTATTTGGATGATTTTTGCGCTCAGCGTATGAACAGGCCCTGAGCATGTTATGCTTATTTTTGTCCCCTTAAATGTAGAGCCTTTAGTCTTCAAATGCCAACGCTTTTATCCCTCCAAGAGCAAATGCAGCGCACCCTCAAGAAAGCCAGACTGACCTTCACGACGCCACCCTTCTGTCCGCAAATATCGCTCGCGCTTTTTGATCCTCAGGTGCTCGAGGGGCCTATTCCGCACGACGAAGCGCAAGCCATTGTTGCCGAGCCAGCCTACTGGTCATTTTGCTGGGCAAGCGGCCAAGTGCTCGCATCCTACATACTCAACAACCCCAAGTGGGTTAAGGGAAAGCGTGTAGTTGATATTGGATCAGGCTCCGGTGTAGTGGCGCTGGCTGCCGCGCGCGCAGGTGCCAAAACGGTATGGGCCTGTGATATTGATGAGGATGCTCTGCAAGCGGTTCAGGTAAACGCTGAGCACAATGGCGTTGAGCTCCATTGCATCAAGACTCTGGACGACATCAGCGATGAGATTGATGTACTAACTGCGGCCGATGTGCTTTACGACCGAGACAATCACAGCTTGTTAGATGAATGGCGTGAGCGCAGCGGTGCCGTCTTATTGGCCGACTCCAGAATGAAGACCCTTCCTAGCGAGCACTTTGAACTTCTCGAAACCCACGAAGCGCGGACGTGGCCAGATCTAAACGAGTTTGAAGAGTTCAATACCGTTCGACTTTATCGATCTAAAACACGCTGAGGCATTTGTACTCAATCAAGCACAAACACCTTCTCCAAATGGCATAACGACATTGGCTTCCGCCAAAAGCGAACATGCCGCTCGTCGATAAGTAACAGCGATTGATGGCGAGATGCAGANCAACAGCGTCACTCAACTCTTTCGGGCACGAAACACTGTGATGTCATTGCTAGAAAGGTGTCTCGCTCTTTGTTCAATACTAACTTTGTTAAAGGGTTTGCCCTACGGTGAACGCAGTCCTGAGGAGATTTTATATTGCCTCATTGATGCTGTGGGCAAAAAGGCGTGACTCTGAAAGATGTCTAGCCCTCACGCCTGAGATTTTGGGGGCTGCGCCTTTTAAAAATGCATACATCCCCGTGTAGTTTTCTTCCAGATCGATGGTCCAAGTTTGATTTAGTTCAGTACTAAACCATATGGATTCAATAATAAACGATATGGCATATTCAACAGGATACGCTGTAAGTAGGCCCTTAGCCGTGAGATCTTTCGTTCAAACACAGCTTGCTCCTTTCTCCGACGATGAGGTTGAAGATGTAGGCTCGCTAATGAAACAAATGCGAGATCACCTAAATTCCAGCGAATTTGATCAAGACATCTCTCAAATACTGCAAGAGATTAAGCTCGCAGGAGTGAGCGGATGAATAACGCACAGCCATTGTCAAAACCGCATGCGTTAAAGAGCGTTTTAGAACTGAGAGCAGCGCTTGACCTTTTGTCTCTGCCAGTAAGGCTGTCTGCTTTGGGATTCAGTAAAAAGCAGGCTACAGGTGAAGGTAGAAATGTGTTTGTTTTACCCGGTTTTGGCGTCAGTGATGCTGCCATGGCTCCTTTACGGTTTTTCTTGACTCGACATGGTTTCAATACCATGGGCTGGGGCCTTGGCGTGAATCAAGCGGGACTGAATTTAGATCATAATCCATCTGAGATAAGCTGGGATTTTGAGCCCCCAACTCCTTACAGAGGTGAGTTCGGAGTACCACATTTATGCGATCTAATGACTGAGAAAGTCGCCTCATTTTATAAGTCGACGGGGCAATCTGTATCGTTAGTTGGGTGGAGCTTGGGCGGTGTGGTTGCCCGAGAGGTGGCAAGGGATATACCTGAAGCGGTGGACCAAGTGGTAACGATGGGTTCTCCTCTAACGGGCGGCCCAAAATACACTTCTGCAGCGCCCGCTCTAGCGAAAAGAGGGCTCGATTTAAATTGGATCGAAGCCATTGTGGAAGAACGAAAAAAAATCCCCATCCCCTGTAAGTTAAGCGCCATTGTTAGTCGCTCTGATGGCATAGTGGATTGGTCTGCCAGTGTTCTCCCTTCCGATGACCAAACTCATTATATCGAAGCCGAAGTATCTCACCTAGGAATGGGGTTCAACCGTAACGTCATGAACCTTGTGCTGCGAGAATTAACGGAGGGGTAATCAGTGATTGTTTCGTTTAAAGATGCTGCAAATTCAAGCCAAAACGTCCCGATTTTGTTTGTGCCAGGGGCCATGTCCGGCGCTTGGATTTGGGAGAATAATTTTGCCTCATTCTTTAGAAGCCAAGGTTATAAAGTGCATACGATGTCTTTCAGTGGCCACGGCTCATCGGCAGCGAAACGTCTTAGATTAAGCTTTTCAAATTACGTTGATGAGTGCGTGGCCGCAATGTCCTCTTGTGACGCGCCGCCTATTGTCATCGCTCATTCATTAGGTGGTTTAGTGGCCTTGCATGCAGCAACAAAAATTGAAACGCACTCACTCGTATTGCTCTCGCCTGTCCCCGCTTTCGGCGTGCTGGGCTCGATGGCTTCGTTAGCGAAAAAGTCACCCATCTCTGTCGCCAAATTTGTTTCTGCAGCCTGCTNTTCGGGGATCACAAAACTAGGCACGCCTCCGCTTGGAATCTACTCTGACACATGTCACCCAGAAGCAGCAAAAACTGTCACCTCGCAATTACAATCTGAATCGATTCCCGTCTTAATTCGACTTCTGGCGCCTCCCGCTTTACAAAAAGAGAAACTTGACCCTGAAAAAATCCTTTTTATCGCTGCCAAAGGCGACTTGATTATTCCTTATCTGGAAGTAATCAAATCCGCGAGACATATCGGAAGTGAGGCCATTGTTTATGATGGATTAAGCCACACTTACCAAGTGGAAAGGTCATGGGAAGACATAGCCAAAGACATAACAAGGTGGTTGCATAACAGAGCACCGATACAGCAGACGTATTAACACGCTTCAGCCATGAACATCGGGTGTTTGTCGTATCGTGCAAGCCCTTTTTGATGCTCAACTAAGGCGAAACGTCGACTTTGCTCTTGATTGAATCTATCGCTTACCGCTCGAACGAGGACTCTGAATCAGCCGGAAATAAAAAAGCCGAGCGACAAGGCCCGGCTTTTAAAACGACCGTCTTGCTTATGCCTTTTGCTTACGTCGAGCAAACCCAAGGCCTGCTAGCCCTAAGCCAAGCAACGCAATTGATCCCGGCTCTGGGACATCCGCGGTTTCGATAGTAAGCGTCGAATCACCGACCCAAAAATCACCGAGACCCTTGATGGTAACATCCAACATGCCATTGGTGTTCAGTGCCAACAAGGCCTCTACTTCCAGATCAGCAGCCCAGCCTGGCGTTGCAGATCCAAACAAAGCGCCCCACGTGCCACCGGTGTCAAAATCAAAGTTTTCCACAACGATCACAGCGCCTTCACCTTTATAGTTTCTGAATCCATCATTGGAATCATCAAATATATTGATTGAAAGGCTGCCGCTCAACGCGCTCCCTAGTGTGAATGGGTCATCGCCCGGCTCCAAGAGGTTGTGCGTATAGCTGTGGACACCTTTTTCTTCACAGAAAAGCCCGCATGAAGAAGATGTTACGTACTCTTCCTGTTCAACCACATCAGTGATCAGTCCCGCAAAACTACTTGCGCTGAATGACAAAGCCATCGCCGCAAGCAATTTAGTGCTTAGTTTTTTTATCATCTTAGTTTCCTTTTAGTTGCAATACCCAGTCATCTTTATGACAAGACTCCTGACTTTCTTCCCTAACATTCGAAAGGTAAAGCGATACGTAGTCCAACTACATACCCCCGCCGTGTCAGTAAGCAATTAATAAACCGGTCCAAATTTATATATATTTTTCAATAGCTTAATAAAACTCAAACGACGAGAGTGTTAAGTAATCTGACACATTTTTTGAAGGAAGATTTTTAAGAAAACCGCGTTACACTGACGAGCAGGTGAAAGTACAGATATATAGGCTTCAGAATGGTGCCTCGGGATCAAAAAAGAGCGATTCGCCGCTCTCAGGATGCATGAACCCAAGCTGCCAAGCATGCAGCATGAGCCGATCTGAAGCTGCAAGCACATCCCCTGCCGCATAGAGTCGATCACCAAGAATAGGATGCCCAAGCGATAGCATATGCACGCGGAGTTGGTGGGTTCGTCCTGTTACGGGCGTGAGCAAGACACGAGTATGGTCGCTCTCTCGGCTTAGCACTTTGTAATCGGTATGCGCCGGCTTGCCATCTTCACTAATCATTTGTTTGGGTCGATTTGGCCAGTCGGTCATTAAGGGTAAGCGCACCTGCCCTTCGTCAGCTTCAACGGTTCCATAAACAAGCGCAACATAGGCCTTTGAAACCTCACGATCATGGAACTGTCGACTTAATTCCCGATGACCATCCGCGCTCAGTGCCAACACCATAAGACCAGATGTTGCGCAATCTAGGCGATGTACGATCCGTGCCGTCGGGAAGGTTTGCTGAACGCGACGCACCACGCAATCTTGCTTGTCTTCTCCACGGCCTGGGACACTGAGCAAGCCAGACGGCTTATTCACCACGACCACCGCTTCATCCGCATACTGAATGTTGATATCGCTCAAGATTAGTCACCTAAGTCGTAAAGAAAGCGTTTATTATAGGCAGACGCTCAACGCTACACACGGATTTCATTTATGGTAAATACGTTTTTTACTGGCTCCAGCCATCTCATGGAAGGTCTCAAGCTCGCGCTCTCTCCAGGATTGCGCTGGTTTTTACTGGTTCCTCTTCTTGCCAATGTCGCCTTATTTATTTTGTTGTTCATGTGGGCGCAAGCATTGTATGCCGATGGCATGGCGTATCTGATGTCATGGATTCCTGAATGGCTCTCTTTTCTCGAATGGGCGTTCTGGCTAATCTATCTTATCGCGATGATTCTTCTGGTGTTTTACGCATTTGTTTCCAGCGCCAATTTAATCGGTGCTCCGTTCTATGGTTTTCTCGCAGAAGTTGTCGAGCAGAAACTCACCGGCAAAAAGAACGACTCCGCATTTACACTACCTGAAATACTCAAACTGATTCCAAGAACCGTTTTCCGCGAGCTGCGCAAACTCATGTACTATTTACCGCGCGTATTGGCGCTGTTTGTTCTCGGATTGATCCCTGGCGTGAATGCGATTGTAGCGATTGTGTGGATCGTTTTCTCAGGCTGGATGATGGCGATACAATATGTCGACTATCCTGCCGACAATAATGGCGTTTCATTTGATGACTTAAGGAAAATCTTGGGTCAGCACCGTGGCGCAGCGCTGGGCTTTGGCCTGTGCACTTTTGGGCTAACGCTGGTACCAATCATCAACCTGATTATTTTACCTGCGGCTGTCTGCGGCGGGGTCGTTTTTTGGGTGAAAAAAGAATCTACCGTTAGCGCTGTTGTTGCACAGAACTAGAGTGATCAATAATCCGTTGATTTGGGAAGTGGCAGGTAAATTCACTTCCCTGATTGAGCACACTGTTTACTTCAAGCGTTGCGCTATGGTTAATCAACACGTGCTTTACAATGGCCAATCCAAGGCCTGAGCCTCCAGTATTCTGGTTGCGGCTTGGGTCCGCCCTATAAAACCGCTCCGTAAGTCGCGGAATATGAACGGGGTCAAAACCGCAACCGGTGTCCTTGACCAACAAGTGGCAACCAGCGTGATCCTGCAGCCACTTTATCAAAACATCGCCACCCGCCGGGGTATATTTCACAGCGTTAAAGACAAGGTTAGAGACCGCTGAACGCAACTGACTCTCAATGCCCCACACAGTTGAGAGACTATCAAGCTCAATGCGAATGGAATGTTTACGATCACCACTGTAGAGCTCGGCATCTTTGCAGACACTCTGAATTAGCGCCGACATGTCTACTTCGCCTTCCATGTCCGAACCGTCTTTCGATTCGTATTTTTCAAGTAACATCAGGTCACTAATAATCGCTTCAAGACGTTGCGTCTGGCCCTCCATAGAGCGCAATGCTCGCTGCCAGCGACTAGGTGCATCTGGACTATCTAGCATGGTTTCGACGTAACCTCGTATAACGGTCAAAGGCGTGCGCATCTCATGCGAAACATTACTCACAAAATCTTTGCGCATTTGCTCGAGATGATGAAGCCGCGTGATGTCCTGAGCCAACATAAGGCGCTCATCTTCACCGAAAAGCGTAATATGTATTCTCAGTATCAGGTTTGGATCGGTTGGGGAGTTAATCTCTAGAGGGTCGTCGTACTGTTTCTGTTCAAAGTAGGCAATGAACTCGGGGTCTCGAAACAGGTTGGTAATAAGTTGCGCCTGATCTTTTTTTTCATCAAAACCAAATAGTCGCGTTGCCGCGTCATTCCACCAATCCAGCTGACCTATGGCATTGGTCATCACCACGCCATCTCTTAGTGCGTTAGCCGATGAGCGAACCCGATTAATCATTCGACTTAAACGATCTCTGGCTTTCAGGTTTTGCTGCTGGCTATGGTAGAGGCCTTCAAACAAATCGCCCCACAAGCCATAGCTCTCTGGAATCGTTTCGTCTTTATTCGGAGAATAGAGCCAAGTATGAAGGCGCAAAGCCTGACGGACAGTCCATACCGAGTATGCAATGAAGGACAGTAGCAGTACGAAGATCAGCTCATCAATGATTAAGCCGAACAACACTGCTGTTAGCAAAACCCAAATCATAAAACGCAGGTGCTCGGAAGCTCTTTTATGCATTGGGCTCCTATCCTCTAGAACCGTACCATCAGTTGGACTTATCTTAACGGATTAATGCGAGGTTTTGGTGGAAAATCGATATCCAGTGCCACGCACAGTTTGCACCAAGTAATCATGTGCTTCACCAAGCGCTTTTCTCAGCCGGCGAATATGCACATCTACCGTACGTTCCTCAACATAAACATTACCGCCCCAAACAAGGTCTAGCAACTGTGCACGGGTGTAAACGCGATCCTGGTGCGTCATAAAAAACTGCAGTAACTTGTATTCAGTTGGCCCTATTGCGAGTTCTGCATCGTTCGACGTAACTCGGTGACAAACGGGATCAAGCTCTAAACCGTCGATATTGATCGCTGACTCTACGCCTTGCGGCGTTGCGCGACGCAAAACAGCTTTCAACCGTGCAACAAGTTCTCGCGGCGAAAAAGGCTTGGTGATGTAATCATCAGCACCAACCTCTAGACCCTGCACTTTGTTATCTTCTTCGGTTTTTGCAGTGATCATGATAATCGGAATGTCTGCCGTGGATTCGTCCCGCTTTAGGCGACGAGCCAGTTCGATTCCGCTTGTTTCAGGAAGCATCCAATCAAGTAAAATCATGTCGGGCCGCTGATCCACAATGTAAGTGTACGCATCCCTCGCGTTGTCTGCTTCCAAACATTCGTAACCCGCCATTTCCAAAGCTACAGCGATCATTTCACGAATAGCGGATTCATCATCAACAATTAGAATCTTTTTGTCTGACATTACCTATTCCCACATCTTGGATTGGACTGGCTTGAGTCGCTGCTAATTAAAAACTAACGATTCTCATGCACTGAGTATGCGGTATTACATAAAAGGCATGTTACAAGTATATGACAGGAATGGAATTTAGATATCTACGATCACCGAACCGCGTAGTCCAGCACAATACCAATAAAAATTAACAAGCCAACCCAGTTGTTGTTGAGAAATGCCCTGAAACAATCCTCTTTGTAACGCAAGCGGATTAAATGCTGCTGGTAAACAAGGAGCACGGATGCGGCGACAACAGATAGAAAATAGAAACTGCCGAGACTGAGTTGGTCGCCGAGCAAACAAAGTGCAAGCACAAACAACACTTGCAACGCTGCAATAATCGCGCGATCAGCAGAGCCAAAAAGAATGGCGGTCGACTTCACGCCAATCTTAAGATCATCTTCTCTATCGATCATCGCGTAGATCGTGTCGTAGGCAACGGTCCAGAGAAGCGTTGCTGTAAAGAGAATCCATGCCAGAGCGGGTACCGACTCGGTTACCGCAGCAAAAGCCATCGGGATCGACCAAGCAAAGGCGGCACCAAGAAACACCTGCGGTAGGAACGTATGGCGCTTCATGAATGGATAAATACAAGCTAAAGCCAGTGCGCCAAACGACCAAAAGATGGCGAAGTTGTTCAGGCAGAGAACAAGTCCCAACGCGATACAGCAAAGAATGAGAAAAAAGCTCAGCGCCTCCTTCAAACTTAAGGCTCCGCGAGCAAGGGGACGCGCCTTTGTCCGTTCAACATGACCATCAATATTCCGGTCTGCAATATCGTTGATGACGCAACCGGCCGCGCGCATCACAACCGCACCCAGCACAAACACAATACAATGTTTTAAACTAGGCACTCCCTCGCTGGCAATCCAAAGTGCCCACATGGCAGGCCACAATACGAGAAACGTACCAATCGGCTTATCAAAACGGGCAAGGCGCAGAAACTCCATGGTTTTATGATCGATAAAACCAGACTCGGTAGCCCACTTGTTCAGCTTATGTTTCACTCTTACTATCATCTTCTAACGCGCACCAATAACGGCATTACAAAAATGCTCCACAACCAGTAAAGGCTTTTTATGCAGCCTAAAGACTGAGCGACGTGCAAACGAAGCACCGGAGCTGTCAATGTATCGGCTGATCTCCAATTGCTCACGCTTCATGGAACGCGAGGCAAACAAAAACGCACCGAGCGGTTTATTTCCCAAGGAACGAAGCTGTCGTTCTTCTCCACTGAGGGTAGATAAAGGGATAACACTTCGAGCCCTAACCCAGACCTCATCGTGACACACCAGCTCTACCTCCCGAATAAGAGCCTGACGACCAAGCGCCAGTTTAAGCACCTTACGCTCACTTAAAGAGGGACGCGTAATGCTCTGCTTCTTTACCCGAACATAAAAGTCGTCATTTGAAGCATGCTGCAACCGTTTGGTTAAGGATCCTCTATCCAATACCCACTTCTGCCACTGACGAGGCATAAATGAGGCTGGTACGCGCCGATAGGCATGCCAATTAGAATGCGGCTTGTGCAAAAACTCACCTTTCGTGCGATCAAAAATCAGGTCGTATGAGGCGTTGTAGCCTAGCCTAAGCAGCCACCCACGTTGGCGGATGAGTATAACGAAGGCCGCTTAAATAAACCAAGCGTATAATATTTCATTGAGCGAGATTCATTGATTCGTTACATTAGGCCGCCTGATAAATGGCGATCTGGTCAAACGAAAAACGAGAGGTAATTATGAAGAAGTGGCAATGCGTTGTCTGCGGTTTAATTTACGATGAAGCCGAGGGATGGCCAGACGACAATATTGAGCCAGGCACCAAGTGGGAAGATGTTCCAGATGACTGGGAATGCCCCGATTGCGGTGTTGGTAAAGAAGACTTCGAAATGGTTGAAATTTAATGGCTGATCCAATTGTCATAATCGGTTCAGGAATGGCCGGCTACGCGGTAGCCCGCGAATTTCGCAAGCTGAATAGCGAAGCACCGTTGTTAATGATCACAGCAGACGACGGCACTTCCTACTCCAAGCCGATGCTCTCAACCGGCTTTACGAAAGCCAAGTCGGCAAAAGAGCTGGAAATGGCAAGCGCCAGCGACATGTCAGAACAATTGAACATGTCTATGCGCACACACGCGATCGTTCAGGCTATCGACACCTCGGCAAAAACACTGTCAGTCGACGGCAGCAGCGTGAGCTATGACAAGTTGGTTCTCGCAACGGGCGCAGAGGTCAATGTACTCCCGTTTGTAGCGAACACAGCAGAGCGAGTTTGCTCTGTTAACGACATGGATGACTACCGTATCTTTCGGGAAAAATGTGCCGGAGTGAAACGCATCGCTATTATTGGGACCGGTTTAATCGGCTGCGAATACGCAAATGATCTCTTAAACGGAGACTACGACATCGATCTCATCGGTCCAAGCAGCGAAGTTCTAGACACGCTCCTACCGATAGAGGCGTCAAAATGCGTTACACGGGCATTGAGAGACGCCGGTGCGCACTTACATTTGAATCAAAATGTAGTCGCTATTGAGGAAACTGAATCGTCGGTGATTATCACGCTAGATAGTGGCGAAAAGATCGAGGCTGATTTGGCTGTCAGTGCCATTGGCCTGAAACCAAACACACGCCTTGCTCAGGAGGCTGGTCTTGAAACAAACAAAGGCATCGTTTGCGATCGAAGCCTTATGACATCAGCCAAAGATGTATTTACCATTGGCGATTGTGCAGAAGTCGACGGCCACGTACTGTTATATGTGCTTCCTTTAATGGCTGGAGCACGCGCGCTAGCGAAGACACTTAACGGCACTCCGACCAATCTAAGTTACGGCGTGATGCCCGTGATGGTGAAAACACCGGCCTGCCCTGTTGTGGTTCTTCCACCCTTGTCGAACGACGGTGAGTGGGAGTGTGAGTCAGATGGTTTCAGCTCCAAGTCGCTTTTCAAGAATGCGGATGGTGACTTACTAGGCTTTGCTTTAACAGGCGACGCAACCAAAGAAAAACAGGCCTTATCAAAGCTTGCACCCCCGATTCACGGCTAGCTTAAGGTTTCGTTAGCATCGTAAAAGTCCATTTTTTAATTAAAGTGGCTCTGACATAATTATGCGCGAACATCGGATCTCATAATTACCCATTCAGTCTTTATTACAATGAAAAGACTGTGCAGTCGTCAGGTCACTTTCATGCTCGTAGACACGAGACCTACAAAAACAAAAAAACCAGAGCAGGCAACGCATGATAGGGCAAGGCAAACGCACCAAGGCCCGCCACCCTATCTTTCCGAAGTCTTCTGGGAAATGTCTGCTCATGATGCGCTGAAAGTGAACTACCTCATCCATGAGCACCAATCAATCAAATCGTAAGGTATGCTTAAGTTATGACCACGGTACTTCAACAACTGGTAAATGTACTTGAACTAAAGGCGACTGGGGACAACCAGTTTGAAGGTTGCAGTGAAGACCTTGGCTTTCCAAATGTGTTCGGTGGACAAGTTTGCGGGCAAGCCATGATGGCTGCGTACAAAACGGTTGAAGAGCGCATTGCCCACTCCATGCATGGCTATTTTCTTCGTGCTGGCGATCCAAAGCGCCCTATCCAATACGAAGTACAAACGCTTCGAGATGGCGGAAGCTTTTCGGCTCGGCGCGTCATTGCGCGTCAACATGATAAGGAGATCTTCACTCTCAATGCGTCATTTCAAGCGCCTGAAACAGGGTTTGAACATCAGATTGATATGCCTGATGCCAAAGAGCCAGATGTGCTACTTTCAGAGCTAGAGATGCGTCGACGTTTTAAACACCAGATACCTGAAAAACTACGAGAGCAGTTTACGCGTGATCGGCCGATCGAGATCCGTCCTGTCAACCCAGTAAACTACTCAAAACCAGATATACGAGAGCCCTATAAGCAAAACTGGTTTCGGGCAGTAGGAGATCTTCCCGATGACCAGTATTTGCATCAATGCATTTTGACTTACGCATCAGACTTCGGGCTCTTAGGCACAAGTATGCTTCCTCATGGCGTGAGCTTTGCGCAAAAAGGCATGCAGGTTGCGAGCATTGATCATGCTCTATGGTTCCACCGTCCATTTCGCGTGGATGAATGGCTTTTGTACGACATGGATAGCCCAAGTGCATCGGCTGGTCGAGGTTTCAATCGAGGAAATATTTACAACCAAAAGGGCGAGTTAGTTGCATCCGTGTGTCAAGAAGCACTGATTCGACAGAAACCCGAAAAGTCAGCGCAATAAACTTGCGCTACGCTGTTTTCAAGGCGATTATAAAGATCATGAAGATTAGATGAACAAAGGAGTACGGCCATGAGTGGTGCTGAAGAAAGCCGCCAAGCTAAAGTGATTAGTGAAATGCGCGTTTTTATTCGCAAGGTGTTATCTGATCCAACCATAGCAACGAAGTGCATGGAAATTGCGCGTAAGCATAAAGATGATCCTGATGCGATGCGCGTTATCGCTGAGGAGATCAGCGCAAACACGATCGTTCGCATTCCAGAAGACCACAGCGATGCGGATAAAATCTTCTTAGATATCATCCACGAAGTTCTCGATGACGAGGCCGCGCTTTACTAACTCGCTGCAGCCTAAGCAAATAGCTCAGGCCTTACGAGTCGAAACCAAGCAGGTCGCCAACGAAAGGGTCGTAATCAACAACATTGCGGCCCTTTTTTGTTTGCTTTTCACAGTAGCTTCGTTTTCATTTGAAGCCCATGTTGCTTGCGATTGATGCGTCAGCGAGTACATTATTAAAATCAAGCCTGACCACTGCAAATTTTCCCTATTAGATCAACATTAGTCGATAGAGAGCCATGAACCTTCACGCACTTTTAGCGCAAGCACACACTGAAAATGTTCGAGTCGCGATTGCTTTAGAGGGGAATCCAGAATGGCTGCTTAGCGCTTATCGAACACTCCGCGCTCATCTGTCGGAACGACATCAGCACACGCTCACAGAAAAAGCCCTAGTGCTCAGTAACGATGAGCGCTTACTGTTTTCGGAAACGAACGATGCCCTGATACAACCACCTAAGTTTAAGACTTGCCTCGGAACAGAAACGTCGCTCTTGGTTTGGGACTTGCTTGCCGCTACCAATCCAGATGCGCTAGCGGCTTTAAGCGGCACGCTTGCCGGCGGTGGCGTACTGCTCTCTCTCGCCTCCCCCGATGCAATAATGCTTCCCTCCGCGAAACGTTGGTATCAAATATTCTGCGAGAGTCCAAACACACTTGTATTAAATGAAAAACGATTTACACAAGCCATTGAATCTTTGGTCAATGAGTTACCGCAGGAGCGGATTCAACAATCCCCTCCGCAATATGCTGAGAGCCAGTCGATACATCTCAACCCAGGCCAAATGAAATGCGTTGAACGAAT
>NZ_LWFU01001148.1:0-695 GCF_001635135.1 Oleiphilus sp. HI0080 | reverse complement strand
GAATGCTGGAACGATTGCAACGCAGCTTCATGAAGGAACAGGTTCGACACGGTATTATTTGGACTGACCAAAACTGGTGCGATTTTATGCACTTTTACCAGCAAAGCCTCACGAAAAAATAAGCCCAGCGGCTACTCTCGCCAATACTCTGCAATCCACGGACAAGGTTTTAGTCCTTTCCACCAACGCTTCAACCTAGGCATCGGCTTACCCCACTCTCCTCTAATTGCGTCTGGTGGATTTGGGCGACCATGAAACACCAACATGCTCGCTCCTCTAGGCGTCTCGTAATGGCGAGAGGAAAAACGCATCAAGCCCGAATGCATGACATGTTTTTTGAAACTAAGGCACAAGCGATCATCAAAAAATGATGCCCCACTAATGGCTTTCGCCCAAATATATTCCTGCTCTGTCACGAACTCTTCCAACACCGCAATCGGATCCGCAAGATAACGCGTTAAAACAGGCTTCATGCTATCGCCATCAAAACGCATTACAGAGGCCTGACCCTTTCCAGGCTGATACCAGTTTTCCAACATCATAAACGGCGCAGCGCCTTCAAATAGAGGCTCTATAGATCGCAAAATCACAATATCCAGATCAAGAAATAAGACTCGGCCTTCAAGGCCTAACTTGGCGGCATCAAACAAGGCGAGCTTACGCCAAGCAGAACAATAGCGAGCGTATTTGTAGGG
>NZ_LWFU01001147.1:0-995 GCF_001635135.1 Oleiphilus sp. HI0080 | reverse complement strand
GAACAAGCCGTTACCGCCAAGACTGGTCGTCACTTTGTCTGCAATATCCTTGGCACGTTGCAAAGCTAGATCTGACATTGCCTGAGGTTGCCATGACTGTTGATAGTCACCGTCTTTCTGGACGTGTCCGACGGGCGCGCAAAAAGAGGTGTTACCGCCATGGCGCACCGTCAACAAGGTAATCTCGTAGTCGAAGTCGACACTGCCCTCAACAATGACCTTACCCTTACCTGCTCGACCACCGGACTGCGCGTAATCCCATGCAGCCTGAATCTGGCTTGCATCGGTTAAACGGCTCTGCCCTTTAC
Organism: Oleiphilus sp. HI0080; assembly: GCF_001635135.1. NCBI lineage: Bacteria > Pseudomonadati > Pseudomonadota > Gammaproteobacteria > Oceanospirillales > Oleiphilaceae > Oleiphilus > Oleiphilus sp. HI0080. The sequence goes on along the minus strand of NZ_LWFU01001147.1, from coordinate 687 downwards.
CTGAAGAACTCATAATCGGTTTAACGAAGCACGGAAAGCCAATGCGCTGTACCGCCGCAGAAAAATCGTCAAAGTTATCTGCAAACGCATAGCTTGATGTTGGCAAGCCAAGCTCTTGTGCTGCCAATGAGCGAATGCCTTCACGATTCATTGTGAGGTTTACCGCGCGAGCTGAAGGTACAATTTGGAAACCTTCGTCTTCAAGCTTTAACAACTCCGATGTCGCGATTGCTTCAATCTCGGGAACAATGAAATCCGGCTTTTCGTGTTCGATCACATGACGTAAAGCGCTTGCGTCCAACATATCAACCACATGAGATCTATGGGCTACCTGCATGCCGGGTGCGTTCTCATAACGATCAACCGCAATGACCTCTACGCCAAGACGCTGAAGCTCAATGATCACTTCTTTGCCTAATTCTCCAGCACCACAAAAAAGCACCTTTGTTGCGTTTTCCGTCAACGCCGTTCCGAGTGTTGTCATTATTCCGTCCTGTTATCCAGCCTCATAAAAATAAGGCCAGAGTATGGAATACCCCGGCCTTTCTCTTTGTTCTTAAATATACGCACTTTTTTCGCGCTCGCGCACCTTGACCATAATCTCCGCTTTTTCAGCTTCAGATTTAGCCCCCCAACCGGCTATTTCTTGGCCGCTTCTGTGGCAACCAACGCAAATATCGGAGTCAT
>NZ_LWFU01001146.1:0-706 GCF_001635135.1 Oleiphilus sp. HI0080 | reverse complement strand
CAGTTAATCGCCATTGCGCGAATGTTCCTTGCTCTTAATCGTAGACAGGTTGTTTTAAAATAAAGAGTGTCGTGGCAACGCCACAACTTAAAATGATGAGACCAAACCATAGTTTAGCCACCAATGTAACGGACAAGGCCATACTCAACCACATTATCACTAAGATTCTCGTTCTTAACTGTCGCTGAAAACCGAGGCCTCCCTGCCAAGCTCTAATCTGTGGTCCGAGATAACGATTAGCCAAAAGAGCGTCATGAAAACGCTCTGAAGATCGAGCGAAGCACCATGCAGCCAAAATTAAAAACACAGCACCAGGCATCATTGGTACAAACAAGCCAATAATCCCGAGTACCACACACAAACAGCCTGTCGCTATGAGGCTGACTCGTACCACAATATTTTTTTGAAGCTTATCCACGCCGACTGCCTTCGCATGTATGATGGGCGAACTTATATTCTGCCGCATAGTACCAAACTGGCTAGTTTCAAATAAGCTCTCATCGCGAAAAGCGCTCATTAGTTGAAGGATAAAACCAGCGAATTCACTTTCTTATACCCACTTTCTAGGCTTCCACAGACATAGAACATACAATACCGCTTTTTTAAGGAGAACATTCATGTCGATATCAAAAAATAGCGTAGTTCAATTCCATTATCGTTTAAGCCATGAGGGGCAAGAAATTGAAAACTCCCGCGATGGCGATCC
>NZ_LWFU01001145.1:0-874 GCF_001635135.1 Oleiphilus sp. HI0080 | reverse complement strand
TCGAGAATCTAAAAGCGGTTTGTGAAGCCGCCGGCGGCAGCTTGCAAGACATCGTCAAGCTCAACATTTTTCTTACAGACTTAGGCAACTTCGCAACAGTCAATGAAGTGATGGCAACCTACTTCCAAACGCCCTACCCCGCGCGCGCAGCGATCGGTGTCGCCGCGTTACCAAAAGGTGCAGAAGTCGAAATGGACGGTATTGTTATTCTTTAATCTGTTCGTTTTTTCGGCGCGCTGACAACAGCGCGCCCTCCTTTCTGAGCCGACTGAATTCCTTTAACCGCTAATTCGCGCGCACATCTCTGCATAACCTTGGCGATAATCAGGATATTGAAGGCCATAGCCTGTATTCAACATACGCTTGTTCGATAGGCGTTTATTACCGGTTCTTCGAACGGGTTCGGCTCCCGCCTCTATGAAGGTTGCATCGATACCCAGTTGACGCGCTATGAATCGATAAACCTCGTTTAAATCCACCGGCGCTGAGTCACTAGCAATGTACAGAGCTTCGACATCCTGCCTCGCGAGCACTTTTTGAATTAAGAAGACCAGAAAACCAACCGCATCATCTTCGTGAATACGATTACTCAAACGCTCACTGCCGCTCAGCACAGGCTCTCTTGCCAATACCTGACGAACCATTCTTAGCCTCTCAGCACCATATATGCCGCTAAAGCGCACGACCGTATGCGCCAAATTACTTTGCTCCAAGATACGTTCGGCTTGCCGAATAACCGTTGCAGTTGGAGAACTTGGCATCGCAGCACTCAACTCATCCACAATCTCTCCATTGTCCTGACTAAACACACTAGAGCTTGATACAAACACTATATGAGGAGAACTCGAACCAACAAACCGCCTGACACACTGCT
>NZ_LWFU01001144.1:0-660 GCF_001635135.1 Oleiphilus sp. HI0080 | reverse complement strand
CAAGCCGTTCAATTTCGCTAGGGCCAGGCGAGCAAAGAGATGATAAATCCGCTTGCAGTTTGTCTGGGATTTTTTCGCAGAATGAAGCAGCGACCTCGCAGAAATCTTCTTCGAAGGACACAAGTGCGAGGTCTAAACCATCAAGGCTTGTGCCCGAGATGCAGCCAATATAGTACTCTCGGGGCATGCCTGGTCGCTATTGTGCGTTAAACGCGAGTTGATAATCCTCACGCAGTGTTTGCAGTTGCGCTAAAAGAGGTTTGGTCTGCAGAGCAAACTGCGTTAACTCCTCGCTTGGTACTGGTTTCGCATGAGGTAGTTTTACCCGGACAGGGTTTTTGTGTACGCCGTTAACGCGAAATTCGTAATGCAGGTGAGGGCCAGAGGCGAGTCCTGTGCTACCAACATAGCCGATAACTTGCCCTTGCTTAACGCGTTTTCCTGTTTTTACGTTTCGCGCAAATTTAGTCATGTGAGCGTATAGCGTCGTGATTTTCTGGCCGTGCTGCAATATCACTGCATTGCCATAACCACCTTTGCGGCCCGCAAATACGACTTTTCCATCACCTGTTGCTTTAATTGGTGTGCCTCGTGATGCCGCATAGTCAGTGCCTTTGTGGGCGCGGATCTTGTGTAGGACCGGATGCTTTCGCTTAAGAT
>NZ_LWFU01001143.1:0-875 GCF_001635135.1 Oleiphilus sp. HI0080 | reverse complement strand
GCGCGTTTTGAAGAGGCCCTGCAAACAGCGACCTACATTTTAGCTGGGTCCTTTTTGCTCTCTGCCATCCTAAACTATGTCTTAGCGAAAGTGATCGTGACCAGTCCAAGCGGAACAGCAGAGTTTAACGATCAGCTAGGTACGATGAACCTGTTGAGTTACCCAGTTATTACTATTCCTTGCGTCATCGTAATGATCATCGCGATGATGTACCTATTTAAGAAAATAAAATCGCTTACCGGCTTAGAGCTGGAAGATATCGTCCACAATTGAGAGACTCTATGTACTACGCAATCATATCTACGGATGTCGAAAACAGTTTGGAAAAGCGCAAATCGGCACGGCCCGATCACTTGGCTCGCCTTGAAGTGCTTAAATCAGAAGGGCGTTTACTGATTGCTGGCCCCCATCCAGCTCTAGATAATGAAGATCCGGGCGAGGCAGGCTTTACAGGCAGCTTAGTTGTTGCTGAATTTGACTCTCTTGAAGAGGCGAGCGCATGGGCAGATCAAGATCCTTACATCGCTGCAGGCGTTTACGCTAACGTGATCGTTAAGCCATTTAAAAAAGTACTCCCTTAAAAGCTCACGCTACAGAATTCATACAGGACTTACGCGTCATGAAAAAAATCGCTTTATCATTCATTACCACGATGTTGCTAGCTAGCAGCGTGCTTGCTGAAACAATGTACGTTGACGACACGTTATTGGTACCGCTTCGCAGTGGTGAAGGTACCGGCTTTCGCATCGTGCACAAGGGGCTACCAAGCGGCACAGCACTAGAGATTATCGAAAAGAATACCGAGTCCGGCTACTCATTTGTAAAAACAGCTTCCGGTATTGAGGGGTACTTACCAACGCGCTACCTGTCGCAAG
>NZ_LWFU01001142.1:0-597 GCF_001635135.1 Oleiphilus sp. HI0080 | reverse complement strand
AACTTTTTGGCTGCGACCCAAAAAGTTACCTAGACTACATTCACAGCGATTTTATGGAACGCGCACATGGAAGATCCATATATTGAGTTTGTCGCCGGATGGGGTCAGCGAATTCTTGGCTGGTTTCTACCGAACCTAAATACCATTGAGTGGACTGGCCACATTGCCATTCTTCTTTGGTCTGCAATGATGGTCATTTTTTCTGGTCGACTGTTCACCATGGTCGAAAATACCAGCAGCACCATGTTAAAGATGAAAGCGTTTCGTTCTCTCAACTTTCTAGTGATCATTCTGATGTTGCTGGATCTATTTCTTCTTCGCTTTCATCAGAATTACGAACAACTACTATCGAAAATCGGCTTATCGCTGTTCACAACATATTCAGCCATCTACTTATACTCTTTAGCGAGCTTTCATACGTTTAAGCGGTTCGGCGCAGAAAAAACTATCGACAATCGCTCCGTTTACGTTGAAACCTATTCCACGCGGATTATTAATCTTTTGCTTGTTGTATGCGCCACGTTTGGTACGTTCTACATCATCATTAAAGTTTGGGGAGCAGACAGCCTTTTAGAAACCACAGGGTTGATGGGCATA
>NZ_LWFU01001141.1:0-779 GCF_001635135.1 Oleiphilus sp. HI0080 | reverse complement strand
TCCGCGGGCCAAAACCGAAGCAACCTTACCCTGCTCGCTCGCACCATCTTCAGAGAAATAAATAATTGATGACCGCTTCTGAAAATCATAAACACCAAGCGGCGAAGAAAAACGAGCTGTGCCAGAAGTTGGAAGCACATGGTTAGGCCCTGCACAATAATCCCCCAATGCCTCGGCGGTATAGCGCCCCATAAAGATCGCGCCAGCATGCTTAACATGCTCCAGCAAGGCTTCGGGATCTTCCACAGACAGCTCGAGGTGCTCAGGAGCAATTCGATCGCTTACCATTGCCGCCTCTTCAAGGGATTCGACCTTAATGAGTGCCGCTCGATTCGCTACTGACACTTCGATAATCTCTTTACGGTCCATCGTCGGCAACAAGGCCTGAATACTCTTTTGTACCCTTTCAAGAAACTCCGCGTCTGGAGAAATCAGAATAGCCTGAGCGTTCTCGTCATGCTCGGCCTGTGAAAACAAATCCATCGCTATCCAGTCTGGGTCCGTTTTACCATCACAAATAACCAAGATTTCGGACGGCCCGGCGATCATGTCGATACCGACCTGCCCGAACACTTCTCTCTTAGCGGTAGCAACATAGATATTGCCAGGCCCAACGATCTTATCGACACCGGGGATCGTCTCTGTACCATAAGCGAGCGCGGCAACAGCCTGCGCACCACCAATAGTAAACACCCGATCTACCTCACAAACAGCTGCTGCCGCAAGAACAAGTTGATTTACCTCGCCCTTTGGTGTTGGCACAACCATCACGACTTCCT
>NZ_LWFU01001140.1:0-1086 GCF_001635135.1 Oleiphilus sp. HI0080 | reverse complement strand
AACATAAGAATCGTGAATCAACTGTTTTTCGTAGAGCGGCGTAAACGAAACTAATCGAATGAACAAGGCAACCGTTACGAGTCCGCCCAGCAAACGCGCCGCCTCAATAAGAAAGTTAGCGAGAGGCGCATTGTCGAGCCTAAACGTTAATTCTGTTTTGAAGTCTTGTGCCGCTTCTGACCCAACTGCATACAAAAGTACAAACAAAGCGACACTCAGCACGAACAAACAAAGAAAGCGCAGATATTGACCGGAAGAGTATTGATGCAAACTAACCGAAGATGTAGGTTCGGATACAAGCAATGTGGTCAACAGCCCGACGAGCATTACCAATGACATAGCGAAATAGGTTAAACGCCAGGCTTCGTAAGAATATGCGTCTGGCGCAGATCCAAAGTGACTCGCCAAAACCAGCGCGCCCGCACCAGAAACGAGCATACCTATTCGATAGCCTGCGATATACGTCGACGACATCAATGCTTGTAAATCGACCCCAACAGACTCTATGCGATAGGCATCAATGACAATATCTTGCGTTGCAGACGAGAATCCCAGGAGCACAACAGCAAGCGCCATTACGTTCAGTGCGTTCTCCTCAACTGGATTAATCATGGCAATCAACGCAATCGCCAACATCACAGCCACTTGCGACACTAACAGCCATGCCCTCCTTCGTCCCAGCACTCTCGTCAACAACGGCAATGGGAGGCGATCAATCAAGGGGGCCCACAAAAACTTAAATGAGTACGCTAGCGCAGCCCAGCTGAAGTACGTCACTGTCGAACGTTCAACGCCAGCCTCCCTCAGCCACAAAGATAAAGAGGAGAAAATAAGTAGTAGCGGTACACCAGCAGAAAAGCCGAAAAACAGCATCGACAGAACTCTGGGGTGCTTGAAGGACTGCAGTGATTGCCGCCAATCCGAGTGCGCATGCAGCATAGTTTTATTCTTCTAATAATAGAGAGGGTGAGATCCCTCTCTTAAGCGACAAAAAAGCTAGCCTGTCGAAACAACTGAACTAACCACACTAATCTCTAAAATTGTTGTACTGAAGAGGCATGTCGAGATCAGATTCTCGAAACAGCG
>NZ_LWFU01001139.1:0-711 GCF_001635135.1 Oleiphilus sp. HI0080 | reverse complement strand
CCAACTAGTTGAGGTTGAGTCGGGCATCGGTAGTCTCACCCCGCCCGAAAACTCAGACCGAACATTCAGACAGTGCTAAAAACCAAGCAAACACGATCACACATCCATATCCATATCCATATCCATATCCATATCTATCCGCCAACTAATTTCGTTGACCAAACGATAGATCCAATGCTAGTTTTTCAAGCAAATAAAACACTCAATGGTACCCATGCCATGCAAGCCCCCTTTTTCAAAAGATCCGCGTACCCAAACCATGGGCACTCGACCCACTGGCTCGTTTCGCTTATGCTCTCTGCCGCTTTTTTAGCGCTGCCCAGCATCTCATACGCCAACGAAGAGACGACCAAAGAACCTCCTTTACTCACGTCACTTTATGGGCATGTAGGCGCGCAGTTCAGTATTGATGACCGCGTAGACAGCCAAGGCGGTATTAACCAAATCAATGGCGTAGACGATTGGGGCGCAGCATTCAACATTGGCGCCCTTTTCTCGCAACCGTTCGAAGAGCCGCTTTCCCTGTACGTCGAAGGCACTTATCTCAATCCGGGTGATCGGCACTTTACGATACTCGGTGCCGGCGCCCGCTATGACTGGATCGAAGAGCAAAGCGCAATCACGCCCTACGCTTCTTTGGGGCTTGGCTATCTGTCGATGCGCTGGGACGATGAACCGGTTAGTGGTTTCACCGCGGAAGCCAAATCTGGC
>NZ_LWFU01001138.1:0-13088 GCF_001635135.1 Oleiphilus sp. HI0080 | reverse complement strand
CGGCGGTGCAAATGAAGCCGTTCTAAGTATGCTTAATGAGATCGGTGACGTTGCTAACATTGACGAGTTCGTTGCCAAAGCCAAGGACAAGAACGACCCGTTCCGCCTTATGGGATTCGGCCATCGCGTCTATAAGAACTTCGACCCTCGAGCCAAAGTTATGCGCGAGACATGTGAAGAAGTGCTTACCGTTTTAGGTTTAGAGAATGACCCTCTTCTTAAGATCGCAAAACGCCTCGAGCAAATTGCTCTTGAAGACGAGTATTTCATTCAGCGGAAACTTTACCCTAACGTAGACTTTTACTCTGGAATCATCTTGAAAGCCATTGGCATTCCAGAATCTATGTTTACAGTTATCTTTGCAATGTCACGAACAATTGGCTGGTTTGCACACTGGAACGAGATGGTTAGCGAAAACTATCGTATTGGTCGTCCACGCCAACTTTACAAAGGCTATGACAAGCGCGATTACGAGAAGTAAGCTGACGATCTGTTTTGCACAAAAAAGCCGCTCAATAGAGCGGCTTTTTTTATCCCAGCTCTTATAAAGCTGCGTCTCTCAACAGCCAAAACTCTCCCGAAAACAGAGGTCAGCTAAATTCCAAGAGCAAGCTTTATACGCTCTCTACTCATAGCAGCAATACTTTTACGATCATGCTTGCGCGCATCGATTGGATCCAAAAAACTCACATGCGCATAGACTTTTGGCTGCTTAAGAATACGCGCCAACGTCTCACCAAAGCTGTCGTCTCCGGCGTAAGCTGCCTCGCGTAGCAGATAACCCTTTGCATCCGTGTATTTCAATGCAATCGGTTGAACATAGCAACCAACACGCACAGCAGACTCAATAAACATCCCGTAAAACGGGAGCAACTCTGTACCATCAGTTGTTGTAGACTCGGGAAAAACGATAACAGAACGGCCTTGAGATAGGCGCTGCTCAAGCGCCGGGATGCTTCGATATGCCTGAAACTTATTACTCCTATCGACGTAAATCGACCCCATTCGCCTAGTAAACGTGCCGACAAAAGGCCACTCTTCGACATCATGACGAGAAACAAAAGCCAAAGGAACCGCGTTATTCAAAATCACGGTATCTACCCACGAAACATGGTTTGCGACGCAAAGATTTCCTTGTTCAACAGGACTTCCAGATACCTCAAGTTTGACATTCAAAGATTTAACGAGATCCCTCACCCAAAAACGAAAAGATCTATAATCATTTAGTTCACGCTCATAGATTTTCGAAAGATTTGGCATCTGATGAACAGACTCTATGAGCGCAGCCCCACCAAGAATATTTAAACCCAAACGCCCTGCCCGTGGAGGAAGCAGAAACGAAGAAAGCCCGGCTTTTTTCATACGCTAAACATGCCCTATCAACGGTAAAAAGGTGATTTACAAGAACCAACAACGCCAGTAAACGACGTCTCGCAAAAGCATAGACAAAACTATTTTGGTGCTTGGTCTCTTAAAAACACCCATGTATCGCCTTTGCTGTCCTCTTCACTAAAATAATACCCCTCATAGTCGAATGCTTTCAGGCCATCAACATCGGCTATTTGATTATCTGCTGCGTAGCGCACCATCAATCCACGCGCTTTCTTTGCATAAAAACTAATGATTTTGTACGTGTCATTTTTGAGATCTTTAAATACCGGCGTAACAACGCGAGCGGTCAACATCTTCATATCCACTGCCTTGAAGTACTCATTAGATGCAAGGTTTACAACCACTGCATCAGACGCCGCACCCACATCAGAATTAAGCAAACTTGAGATTTTTGTCCCCCAAAACTTATAAAGATTAGGCCCACGCGAATTCTCAAGCTTTATACCCATTTCAAGCCGATAAGGCTGCATTAGATCTAGCGGTCGCAGAAGACCATAAAGACCAGAAAGAATCCTTACACTGCTCTGTAAATACTCGACTGCCTCCGAACCGCAGGTTTCAATATTGAGACCTGTATAAACATCCCCTTTAAATGCATAAGCGGCCTGCTTTGCATTTTGTACGTCGAACGGAGTAGACCACTCCTGAAATCGCTTTACATTCAAATCGGCGATCTTATCGCTTACACCCATCAAGCTTTTAATATCTTGCGATGAAAGTTTGCGCGCAGTTCGATTAAGCTCGCTTGCATCCTCAAGCATCCGCGGCTGAGTAAACTCATCCGTAGAGGCCGCATTTTCGAAGTCCAAGGTCTTAGCAGGTGAAAGCAAAAAAAACATTGAGATTCCTTAAATAATAACTAAACAGCGCCATCACAAACACGCAAAAACTCATAAACGGCTTGCTCATCGAACGGCCATGAAAGTGCTCTACCAGAGCCCACATCAATCACAACCGGTATCAGTGCACCATACCGCTCAACCATGGCCTCAGAAGCTGAAATATCAACTAACTCAATACTCAAGCTAAAATTATGCGACTCCATCACCGAGTTGAAGCTTCCAAGCACAGAGGCCGCAAGGTCACACAAGTGACAACCTTCAGTACCTAACAACTGCACATTTCGGATCAACATCTGATTATTTATCAATCATTTATAAAAAGTATTTAATCGCTATTTTGTGTTTAAGCTTTGGCAAATGCGAATATGAAGTCGCATAATAGCTGGCCAGTATAAGTTGTTAAAACATCACGCTTCAACTTATTCACCGAATCTGGTTGTTAACTCGCTTGATGATCAGATCAATCACTAAAAACTAACAGTAGCAGAGTATGTGGTTCAAAAATTTATTCTTTTATCGCTTCACAAAACCCGTAGATTTCGATCTCGATTCTCTTGAAAACGCTTTGGATCAAAACCGGTTCAAACCTTGTAACGGCCAAGAGCCACAAAGCTTAGGTTGGGACAGCCCTATCGATAAAGATGGCGCGCCCCTAATCCACGTTTGTGATCGCTACTGGATGCTTTGCCTCAAAAAGCAAGAACGGATTTTACCTGCAACGGTGGTAAATGAGCAGGTAAGCATCAAAGCAAACCAAATCGAAGCTGAGCAACACCGAAAAGTAACACGCAAAGAAAAAGCGGAAATGAAGGAGCTCGTTACGCAAGACCTTCTCCCTCGCGCGTTCACAAAAACTGTTCGTCACTTCGCTTATATATGCAAAACTGGTGGCTACATGGTTCTTAACACGTCATCTCCAAATCTGGCGGATGAGCTCACTAGCTTCTTAAGAAACTCCATTGGCTCACTTCCGGTCCGCGTACCTTCAGTTAATAGTGCACCAAGCGCGATTATGACAAGTTGGCTAGCCGAAGAAGCCCACCCACCAACGGGATTTGTTCTAAATGAAGAGTCTGAACTGGAGTCTGCCGGCGAAGACAAGGCTAGCGTTAAGTATAAAGGTATGGCTTTGGGCAAAGAGCATATAGAGCAAAATAAAGCTCTCGGCTTTCAAGTAAAGAAACAAGCGATTACTTGGGAAGAGAAAATGAGCTTTGTGCTAGGTGACGACCTGAGTGTAAAACGCGTGAAGTTTCTAGATGTGATGCAGGATAAGTTGGATGACACGTCCGCAGAAGACGCTGCAGAAAAATTTGATGCAGGTTTTGCAATCATGGCGCTAGAGGTCGATCAACTACTACCTGCCTTGCTCAATGCTTTTGATGGGGAAGATACGAGCGCAATCATCGAACAATAGCCAACCCGCATTTTTCTCCCCCTACCCTTGAAAAATCTATTAGGGTCTCAATATTTATCCTTAGAGGGCGATGCCGAAACCGGATCGCCCCATTAATAGATAACGCCTGACGGGTTATCGAACCACTTATTGCTTTATGAGGATAACATCATGAGAACACTCGATTTTTCACCACTTTATCGCACTGCTATCGGCTATGATCACGTACTCAACATGCTAGAGAACGCCACACGGGGCGAAGCCAAAAATACTGGCTATCCTCCATACAATATCGAAGTGATTGAACAAGACAAATACCAAATTACTTTAGCCGTTGCCGGCTTCGCCGAAAGCGATATTGAGATCACGAGCGAACACAACAAGCTAACGATCAAGGGTAAACAAACGTCCGAACAAGAAGGTCGAAAGTTTCTACATCAGGGCATTGCCGCTCGAAACTTTGAACGCACGTTTGAACTAGCTGACCATGTAAAAGTTGTTGATGCAGATCTCAAGAACGGCCTACTTCAAATCAATCTAGTAAAGGAAATCCCCGAGGCGATGAAGCCACGCAAGATTGATATTGGCACTAGACTGATTGAGTCATAAGATTTAGTTTATAGCCAAAGACTAAAAAAGAGCGACGACAGTCGCTCTTTTTCATTGCCGGAAAAGGTTAGCGAAAATTAAGAAGAATCGACACCGCTAGACCTTTTAATAACGCCACGCGCCCAGATATTATTGAAAGAACCTTGCTTCGGAGACAAACGTGAAACGAATCTTTCTTTTTCTAGCGACTAACCTCGCCATTATCCTAGTACTAAGCATTACTCTAAGGCTGCTCGGCTTTGAACGCATTTTAGACGCCAATGGTGTCGACCTTAACCTGAACTCGTTATTGCTATTTGCAGCTGTATTCGGTTTCGGCGGATCGTTCATCTCACTAGCCATCTCAAAGTGGATAGCGAAAAAAACAACGGGCGCAAAAGTCATCGAACAACCATCCTCGCCGACAGAGCGCTGGTTAATGAATACCGTTGCACGACAAGCCAAGCAAGCAGGCATAGGCATGCCTGAAGTTGCGATCTACCCTGGTTCAGAAATCAATGCGTTTGCAACCGGTGCTAATCGAAATAAAGCGTTGGTGGCTGTCAGCGCTGGACTATTGAACAACATGACACAGGACGAAGCGGAGGCTGTACTCGCACATGAAGTGAGCCACGTTGCGAACGGCGACATGATAACGCTTAGCCTGATTCAGGGCGTGGTAAACACTTTCGTCATCTTTTTTAGTCGAGTGATTGGCCACACTGTTGATCGCGTTGTCTTCAAAAACGAACGCGGCCATGGCATCGCCTACTGGGTAACGACGATTATCGCTGAGATTATTCTCGGAATCTTAGCAAGCATGATTGTTATGTGGTTCTCTCGCCAGCGAGAATATAGAGCAGACGCTGGCGGCGCCAATTTGGCAGGGACCCACAAAATGATCGCTGCGCTGAAAAAATTACAACTAAACCACGGATCTTCTGAATTGCCTGATCAATTAACTGCATTCGGCATTTCGGGGTTCAGACACTCTAAACTGGGATCTCTATTCCTCTCGCATCCTCCACTAGATCAAAGGATTCAAGCACTCGAAAACTCTATACGGGGCGGACAATAACTGCCGCAAATGACATGAAAAAGGCAGCCAGATGGCTGCCTTTTTTTGATAAACTTTGCTTGGCCAATCAAACAAGATCTTTTTCTAAGACCTCGTTTCTAATTCCAACCCAACCGTCTCGTACCGTATGAATATGACTTGCAACTTCCTCTAGTATTGCGATGTCGTTCTTCATATTTGCTTCGAGTAGTCGATTCTCACAATATGTGTATAACTGAGTGAGGTTCTCGGCGAGCTCAGATGACTGTGAGTCGTCAATGAAACTTCGCAGCCCTGCCAGAATGTCAATCGTCTTACTTATCAACTTATTCTTAGCTTCGTAATCCTTTGCCTGGATACGAGCTTTAGCTGTGTTTATTCGGTCTAAGGCGCCATCGTAAAGCAGCTGAATCAATTTATGACGATCTACATCGACTACACTCGTTTGCGTATTTACAGCCGCATACTGATTTAGTGCTTTCATTCTTTACTCTCCATTACTCTTTACTACCAATGCCAGCCAAAGCTTCTAGCTGACCCTTGATAAAATCTTGTGTGCTGTTTAGTCGCGCAATCAAAATATCTGCTGCCGTAAACTGCTTTGCCAATCGCGTTTCCAGATTGAGCAATCGCTCATTGAGACGAGCTCTAGACTCCGCGATCGACTCAAGCTCAGCGTTCAGTCTCTCATTCTTAGCAGTAATCGTTCCATCTACAGATAAAAAGTTAGTAATTGCGTCAACTAAGCGCTCTCCAACCCCTTCAATATAGCTAATATCACCGCGATTTCCTGTTTGACCACCATTAATTCGAACAGAAAGACCTTCAACATCAGAGCCGTCGGCTCCGGTTAGTATCTGACCTTCTCCAGTTGCTGCTTTACCATTAATCGTACCTGCCACGTCTACACCGTCTGCGGCCGTAGCAACAGATAAACCAAGTGCTGTAGTCGTGTTTGTATCAACGGTAGTAATTTCTAGCTTTGAATTACTACCATACCGGTCAGAAGTGATGCTCAAGGCCCCACTCCCATCAACACTAACAGTAACAGACGCCCCGATGCCTGACAGCGTCGCGTCAGAATTGATCTTGGACTGTATCTCCGCAGCAAGCTCAGTCTGCGTATACGTTCCGGCAGCTAAACTAATCGTGGCGGAGCTAAAGCCATCCACACTAATTGATAACTCATCGTTATCGGCATCAATCACTGTCGAGGCGGCTAACGCAGAACCGCCCGTCAGACTCGCGCGCGTCGCTACTTGCGTAATATTTAGCTCATAACTACCAGGAACGGTATTTTGGCCAGCGCTAAAGAATTCGACCTGACTATCGCTCGCTCTTCCCTGATCGGCAAAAATACCAATCACGGATTCTGTGTTCGTCTGCAGTTGAGTCCGAAACTCCGACTCATTAAAGATCAAGTTTCCGGTCTCACGAGAAGTTGTAATTCCGACCTCGGCTAAACTTCGAATTGGATCAGATTCAAGCCCCGCAATTGGCCGACCAAGGATATTTCTGATCTGGCTCGTGATCGTTCTAGTCGTCGAATCACCAACAAGAAGTCCAGCTGCAGAAGGATTACCCGGATCTATCTGGGAGTTCTCAACGATGAGCTCCCTAAGCGCGTTGTACTTCTCAATGAACTCCTGAACCTTTTCGACAACGTAGTCTTCGTTACGCGCTACCTTCAAAGTAGCCGGCGAATTCTCATTTGTTCCCGTCAGATTGATGGTCAAGCCTTCAACCAAATCGTCAACCGTATTAGTGCTGCGCGTAATAGGGATGCCATTGAATTCAAATGCCGCATCGGAAGCTGCTTGGTTCTGCGTGAGATTCTGAGCGCCCGCGGTATATGACAGGCTTGAAAGTCCCAGATTATCCGTGTTGTTACCATCGCCATCATCCGTAACAGATATATCTATAGAATTAGAAGCTCCTGTTTTGTTTCCACTGATGACGAGCTGAAAGCCATTACCGTTATTAATGATCGTTGCGCTTGCATCCAAACCACTCGCCGAATTGATCTCCGAGGCGATACCTTCAAGCGTATTATTGGTTGCATCAATGGTAATGGTGGTGGTCTTTCCATCAATCGTAAATGCAAGCTTTCCTTCGCCTAACTCAGTCGTATCTTTGTCTGCAAAAGCTGCAGAACTAAGGGATTGTGACTTTGCTAGCGAGGATACCTCCAAGGTATATGAGCCTGCAGACGCAGAACTCCCCGCCGAAGCCGTAAACGCACTGCTACTGCTCGTCACCGATAACTCGTTAAATGTCGCGGAGTTAGAAAGTGTACGTGCAGGAAGACGTAGATCCGTCACTGCAGATTGAATCTTAGAAAACAAAGAAAGCTCAGCTGTTACGGCTTCTGCTTTTGCGTCTAAGCGTTTTTCCGTAGGCTCTCGCTCAGCGCCGACCAACTGATCAATCAGATCACTGGTCAAAACACCAGAACCTATCCCGATAGATGATACATTTGCCATAACTACTACCTACTTGTGCTGATTTGTGTAAACGCCTAATAAAGGCGCTTAAGCCCATAGACAAAAAAGGGCAAAAGTTTGCCTTTTGCCCTTGCTTCCCTACCCAGAACTTCCGGTAACCGCCGGTCTAATCAAACTTTTGCATTGAATAAACTAATTGGCTGATCTTGTTGCAAGTCCCGCGCCAAACGCAGAACAACGTCATCCGGTATCTGACGAACAACCTCTTCGGTTGAACCATCATAGACGGTAATTATTGTCTTACCAGACTGATCATCAAGTTGAAACTTGAGATCTCTTTGCACTGATTGAACATATTCATTCAGACTTGCTACGGCTTGCTCAACACTTTCAGCGGACTTTTCAGTACGTTCAAGCGCCTGTTCTGATGCCTGACTAACTTCAAGTTCAGGCGATAAACCGACAGCCTCAGACGAAGCCTTACTAGGCGACACGGCAGAAGCATCCTGCTTCATACCAAAGTCTGTACTGACAACTTTAAGATCGTTCATGTTGCATCCTCTTACCCGCCTTAAGTCTAACGCCAGTACCGTCCTTCAACAAATACCAGCGTTAAACATCAAGCTACTCTATTACTGGAGAAGCGAAAGAACCTGCTGAGGTCTTGCGTTCGCCTGGGCCAACACAGAGATACCAGCCTGCTGCAGAACCTGTGCTCTTGATAGAGCGGCCGTTTCTGCTGCAAAGTCTGCATCTTTGATTCGGCTAGAAGAAGCAGAGAAAGCTTCAATCGTTGATGCGTTCGCGGTAATCACGTTCTCAAAACGAGACTGGATTGAACCGAGGCTCGCACGAACCGAGTTAACCTGACCAAGCGCATTATCCGCAGCCGTGATCGCCGCTTTAGCGCCGGCCTCCGTAGAGATATCAACGTCTTTCAACAACGTACCAGATTCGCTCGCACCAAAGGTACCGACCGTGAAACCTGCATTTTCGATATCACCTGTACTCGTACCAAGCGTAAACTCACCACCTGAGGAAAGAACAACCGAACCTGCATATACAAGATCCGTAGCACCTAGACCTTCAGCGGCACTTTGTCCTGTAATGACGATGTTTCGACCGTCATCTGCAATCAACGTGTACTGATCATCGTCAAGTACTTCTGCGCGAACGCCTGTTTGACCAGTTTCCGCATTGATCGCATCTACATAAAGTGCAACATCTTCACTCGCTAGCGTGCCCGTGGACGTTGCAGCAATGGCTACGCCGTTCAAGGTAATCGCCAAGTCAGTGCCCTGCGTTACTGCCGAGCTGTACTTGGTATTTGGCGCTGCCTCTGCGGTAACACCTGTTTTATCAGCAACTCTGTTAATTGCTGCAGCGATGGAAATTGCACTGCCGTCTTCATCAGAAGTAGATGCCGTATCGTCAGATGCTCTAGTAGCACCTACAACCACCCCATTAATGGTCAAGTCGCCTGCCACCAAAGGAGTTAGAGTACCAGCACCAGTGAGCGCCTCACGTGTATTACCGATTGCACCAGCCGTTGCGCCCGAAAACGTGCCCGCTTCGAAGCCTGCGTTATCAATATCACCAGTGTTCGACGTGATGTTGATGTCACTGCCATCAAGGCTAGAAAGCGAATAGTTACCAATGTAAGTGTTACCCGTTGTTGCCGCGCCGCCTGAAGTACCAAGACCAGTCGCCAGACCAAGAGTACCTGCTGCCGCACCAACGATCGTAATATTACGACCATCTTCTGCAACTAAGTCGATACGTGCGCCTGCATCAGAAGCGACAACAGTTGCTGTCACGCCAGTCGCGCCCGCTTTATCGTTAATGCTCTCAGCAACACCTGACAAATCGTTGAAAGCGTCACCCGACGCAGACTTACTAAGAGAAATGGTTACGCCGTTGATGTCTATATCGGTCGCTGCAACCGCGCCAGCACCATCTGCAACATCTGTACCTTCAGCCGAGTTAGCTAAAACCGTTGCAACAACACCTGTTTGATCGCTAACAGCGTTAATGGCATCTGCTTTCGCGATCGCACCTGAAGAAGCATAACCTGTAGACTGTGTATCTACAGCACCATCTGAAGCGCCAATCGCTACACCGTTGATTACGATATCGCCAGCAACCAACGCAGTCGATGCGGTACCCGTAAGCGCCGTTTGATCTGCTGTTGAGCTGATGCCAGATGATTCTGTCGCGCCAAGCGTCTCGGTGCCGACTGAACTAAGTGAAATATTCACTTCGTCGCCGACATTCGCGCCAACCTGGAAGTTTTTGTTCTGGAATGAACCGTCAAGAAGCTTTACGCCGTTAAACGAAGCATTCGATGCAGTACGATCAATTTCTTCGATCAGCTGCTGTGCTTCAGCGTTTAGAGATGCACGCTCTGAATCACCGTTCGTTCCGTTCGCAGATTGAACTGCCAACTCACGCAAACGCTGCAAGTTAGTGGTTATCGACTCGATAGAACCTTCCGCTATCTGCGCGAGAGATACGCCATCACCAGCATTACGCGAAGCAACACTCAACCCTTGGACTTGTGTATCTAGCCGGCTAGCGATCGAAAGGCCCGCTGCATCATCTTTTGCACTGTTAATACGCAAACCAGAAGAAAGGCGTTGAAGTGCAGTATCTTGAGCGGACTGTGATTTATCCAAGTTACGCTGAGCGTTCAAGGATGCAATGTTTGTATTAATTATTTGAGGCATATCGTCTCTCCTGTTGAGCAATCTGCTGTTCTACATCGTAGTTCAGACTGCAAGAAACTTCTCGATAGTCGAACTAGTTGAGATGTTTAACGGCACCCAAAAAAATAACTTTACCTAAAACGGCAAGTATATTGTTACGGAGTGTTAAGACGTGTTAAAAGCGGCAAACGCGTGCCGAAAACACGCCATTATATATCCTAGGCCTTTCACGCACTCCGGACGCAAAAAGATATAACTTATTGTTTTGCAATGACTTTAATCTACTAAAAACTTATCTGGCACACTTTTAGCTTTCTTCGATACAAACGGCCGCTTTGTAAGACATCTGCCGAAAATGAATTCGAAAATGCCTGTTTGTATGGCGAGAGGGGAAAACCATGCCACAAATAATTAATACCAACATCGCGTCAATTAACGCGCAACGTAACCTGGATAAGTCGCAAGGTGAAAACCAACAAGCATTGCAGAGACTCTCTTCAGGGTTGCGGATTAATAGCGCCAAAGACGACGCCGCAGGCTTGGCAATTTCAACGCGCTTCTCTGCCCAAGTTCAAGGCCTGTCCGTAGCGATCCGTAATGCAGGCGATGGCGTTTCACTCGCTCAGGTTGCTGAAGGCGCCCTTGGCTCGATGACCGATAATCTATTGCGAATTCGAAGCCTTGCACTGCAGTCTGCAAACGCGACCAACGGTCAGCAAGAGCGTGTCGCGCTCAACGAGGAGGTGCAGCAACTTAAAGCTGAGATACTTCGCGTTATAGAGCAAACGCAATTCAACGGCACGAAGTTGCTCGATGGCACCTTCAGCGATGTGACTTTCCAGATTGGCGCAAACGAAGGCGAAGACGTGAGCTTCGGCATCGAAGGCACAAACTCGAGTCAGCTCGGCGTTTCACCTGCTGATGGTATTTCTTCTTCACCTGGCAGCACTGCCGCTACACCGCCTGTTGCTGCTTTGAGTGCAGGAGATCTCGTTATTAACGGGATCGCCGTTGGCGCATCATCAGGCACAGACGATGCATTCTCGAGCAGCAACAATGACTTGTCTGCCATTTCGAAAGCCGCAGCGATCAATGCCGTATCTGACGATACCGGCGTAAGCGCTACTGTCCAAGGTACTTTTGTAGACGGTAACGGGTTTACGTCTGCAGACGTTGACGGAACAATTGTCGTTAACGGCATCACTATCCAAGTGGTCACCGATGCCGCATTGAGCGAATCGGTCAACCTAAACGCAGTCACTGAATCTATCAACGCGAAAAGCGGCCAGACAGGTGTCACTGCGATTTACAACAACAACCCCAATGAGGGCATACAGCTTGTTGCAGAAGATGGCCGAAACATCATCCTTGCAAACGGAACGGTCAACTCTAACACGGTTGGTCTAGCGGATAGCGCAGCGGCACCAGGCATAACGTACACCGGCTCTTTCACGCTTGTCTCCAATGATGGTTCTGCTATTGGACTAGATACGACGACTGGTGACATTACGAACGCAGGACTTGCAGTCGGCACGTTCAGTGGCTCGAATTCTGGCGTCGTGAGCAACCCTTCTCCCGCAGTCGCACTAGCAAGTGGTGATATCGTCATCAACGGTGTCCCGGTTGGCCCGTCCCTAAATACTTACGACACAGCATCCACTGACAACCCTGAGCAAAGCGCTATTGCAAAAGCGGCTGCGATCAACAACGTTAGTGAGCAAACGGGCGTCACTGCGGTTATTAACCAAAACATCATTAACGGTGGAGCACTTGCCACCGGCGCGAACGCGGGCAGCTTCGAAGTGAATGACGTGGTCGTCAATATTTCGATTGGCGCATCGGATACAGCGACCGACATTCAAAATGCAATGATCACTGCTTTCAACAATAAAGCAGGTCAGACTGGTGTAAGGGCAGAAGCGTTCGGCTCCACGTATCGCCTAATTGCTGAAGACGGCCGTAACATCACGCTTGACACCTATACAGGTATTACAGCAGCAAACTTAGGTCTTCCTACTGCGGGAACCACACAGTCATCGATCACTCTCGAAGCAGCAGGCAAGATAACGCTCGAAACCCTGACTGGCAATATCGCTAACTCAGGCTTTGGGGTTGGAGAGTATGGCGCCGCTGAAGATGGAAGCCTCGTTAAAGATATTGATATAAGAACTGTCGCGGGCGCTCTTGCGGCACTCGACTCTGTTGATAACGCAATGAATACGGTCAACCTTCAGCGTGCTAACTTGGGGGCTATCCAAAACCGATTCGAATCAACCATTCAGAATCAACAAATTGCCTCTGAAAATATGCAGGCGTCTAATTCACGTATCCGTGACGCAGACTTCGCTGCAGAAACCGCAGAACTTTCCAGAACACAGGTACTTCAGCAGGCTGGCTTGTCGATACTAACCCAGGCAAACGCGCAACCGCAGAACGTACTTCAGCTACTTCAGTAAGCCTTTTCGTTTTATTAATGTCACCGTCTTAACCGGCCTTTGGCCGGTTTTTTTGTTTTAAATCAATTAATTAACGCCGTCTAATTATTTGTAAATGTCACCAAGATTGGCACGTACTTCGCTGTACAGAGTGTAAGTGATTTTGAACTCTTCTAATTTGATAAATAGCGGAAAAGGTTTACCTCATGCTGCAACAAAACGGCTCAAT
>NZ_LWFU01001137.1:0-844 GCF_001635135.1 Oleiphilus sp. HI0080 | reverse complement strand
AAAATTTAGGCGTTGCGTGGCCAAGTCTTTGGCTGCGCTCAATAAAGAGGTCGTGAATATGCTGGGAAAGGCCAGATGGCCCGCAGGCATATGCGCTCTCTATTTGGATTTCACTGAGCCATGCTTCTAAGGTGTCATTCTTGATTCTGCCTTGTGATGAGGATTCCAAAATCAATAGGTTGAGCCCTTTATTTGCTAACGTTTGTAAGCGATTTTTGAATGGGGCTTCGGGCTCGTGTGATACCGAGTAGAGAAGGTGTTGGCTACTAAGCTGCGCATCTGATAGCGATTCCAATATCGATAAGATGGGCGTAAGGCCACTGCCACAAGCCACAAACGCATTAGTTTGTCGCCGCTGTTTAGGTGAAAGAACAAATGATCCCTGCGCCTCTCCGATGCGCACAATGTGTCCCTTTTTTAGGTTGTTTGGTATCCAGTTAGTGACCAGACCTTGAGGGGCGCGCTTAATGCTTATTTCAATGGTCGATGACTTTTTCCATTGTCTCCATGCGCTTGAAATGCTGAATGTACGCTGGTAAACGCGGCCATTAATCTCGATTTGGATAGGAATGTGTTGTCCTGGTTGGTAACTAAAGGAAGCCAAAGAACTCGGCTTTAGGGTAAGGGTGAACATTCCTGCCCCTTCTTCTCGTATCCCGATTATCCGCGTTTTTATTCCTGAGGTTCGATAGTCGGGTGCGATAAGACCAATAACGGGCTCAAGATAATTGCTTAACGATTTCGCTGTTCTTTGTATGTTGTTTAACACGGTCTTGCCTGAGGTTGCTTACATAAAAAATGCAGTTGAAATTGAGCTAACAACTGTCATCTCAAATTATCATTT
>NZ_LWFU01001136.1:0-432 GCF_001635135.1 Oleiphilus sp. HI0080 | reverse complement strand
ATTTCTATTTATTCCTAACGATAATCATCAGGTGCGCAATAGCTAAGCCTGTAAACGCAATAATGCTCCAAGCAGGTATTGATAACCCGAGCCATTGCCACTGGACTTCCGCGCAATCACCAGTGCCCATTAACATGCTTTGAAGCACTTCCATGATGGGGAAAACATCAATCATGTACTCCAGTGGCGGGCCGCATGCAGGAACTTCATCTTTGGGCAAGTGTTGCAGCCAGACTTGTCGCGCTGCGACGGCAACGCCGGTTGCGGCACTGAGCAAACCTAGAATGCTAAAAATCGTAGCGNATAAGCGATGCCTAAGGCTTACCAGGGCAAGGATCGCGAAGCCTGCCGTTGTCAGGTAGATTGCTCGTTGCATCATACACATTGGACAGGGGTTCATGCTGGCAAATGGCTCAACGTAGCTGGCAATCA
>NZ_LWFU01001135.1:0-741 GCF_001635135.1 Oleiphilus sp. HI0080 | reverse complement strand
CCGCTTTTAGCAGCGTAACCTTTAATACTACAGAGATTGCTTAACAATCTATTTTCTCTTCTTGCGATTCGCAACGTGAATGGCATGTCCACCGACTGCTAATGCCGCCTCGTGGACGGACTCTGATAGCGTTGGGTGCGCAAACACAGTCAAGCCAAGGTCTTCGGCACTAGACCCAAACTCCATTGCAATCACAGCTTGCGCGATCAATTCTGATGCACTTGGGCCTATGATATGGACGCCCAACACCCGATCAGTCTCTTCATGCGCTAGTATCTTCACCATACCAGCTGTCGAGTTTGCGGCCATTGCACGGCCGCTCGCTGCAAAGGGTGCCACACCAACATTGTATGGTACGCCATCGGCCTTGAGTTGCTCTTCTGTTTGACCAACCCATGCGAGCTCTGGATGCGTATAAATTACACCAGGAATCGTGTCGTAATTAACTTGCGTCTTCTGACCGGCAATTCGCTCGGCAACCATGACACCTTCTTCGCTACCTTTATGCGCGAGCATTGGACCACGAACCACATCACCAATTGCGTAAACGCCCGGCACGTCTGTTTGGCACTGGTCATCAACATAAATGAAGCCCCGTTCGTCAAGATTGACGCCGCTATCCGCAGAGAGCAAACCGTCAGTAACAGGTGCTCGGCCAACTCCGACAATTAACTTGTCCACTTTTAGCTCTTGTTCGCCCTTGGCATCTTTGTAGTTAACGTAAACCAAGTTACGTTTCAC
>NZ_LWFU01001134.1:0-932 GCF_001635135.1 Oleiphilus sp. HI0080 | reverse complement strand
AAACTAGATCTACACGGCCGCCTGTCAAATCAAGAACTAGATCGTCAGCAGTCGTGTATCGCTTGATATCAACAACATCAGCGCCAACTTGGTTAGTGACGTAATCATCTTGAAGTGTTCCTCGCTGAACACCTACACGCTTGCCCTTAAGCGCGTCTTTGTTCGTAACGTCTAGATCCATGCCTTTCTTACCGAACCATGCGGACGGCGTATTGTAGTAACCGTCAGAGAACAATACTTTTTCTGCACGCTCTGGAGTGATCGACATAGAAGAAAAGATAGCGTCGTATTTACGCGCTAGAAGGCCGGGAATGATACCGTCCCAAGCTTGAATAACCCATTCGCACTCTGCTTTGATTTCAGCACAAACCGCGTTGCCCAGATCAATTTCGAAGCCAGTGAGTGTGCCATCTGGCGCTTTGTATTCGAAAGGCTCATATGGGACATCAACAGCCAGTTTAAGTTTGTCTGCAGCGAAGCCAAGACTGCTTGTTGCAGCTAGGACACAACCTAGAAATAGCGATAGTTTTTTCATGAGGATTTCCCCTTATTGTTTATAGTGACTCTTTACGAGTTCCGTTAATGACTCTTGATTACTTCCGTTAATGACTCTTGATTACTTCCGTTAATGACTCTTTACGAGCTCAGTCAATGACGCTTGATGAGGTCAGTGATTGTGTACTGATAACTAGTACTTCGGTTGAAGAAACTGTCTCACACGTTCGGAGTCAGCATCTTCAAATACTTTTTTAGGATTACCTTGTTCTTCAATGCGGCCTTCATGCAGAAATACGACCTGTGATGAAACATCGCGGGCAAAGGCCATTTCGTGGGTTACCACAATCATGGTTCTCCCTTCGTCGGCCAAGCTGTGCATGACTTTAAGAACTTCACCAACAAGCTCAGGATCGAGCGCTGATGTTGGCTCGTCG
>NZ_LWFU01001133.1:0-770 GCF_001635135.1 Oleiphilus sp. HI0080 | reverse complement strand
CATGCGCGGCGCCTGGTGGAAAAACCTGTGCCATGCTTGAATCTCATCCAGATCTTCAGGTCTTGGCTTTAGATCACGATGCACGTCGTTTAAAGCGCGTTGATGAAAACCTGCAACGCTTAGGTCTAGCAGCCAAAACCAAAGCGGCGGCGGCACAAGAGGTAGACAGCTGGTTTGATGGAAATGCCTTTGACCGTATTCTGATTGACGCCCCTTGCAGCGCGACCGGCGTGATTCGCAGACACCCTGATATTAAATTATTGAGAGAACCAAGCGACCTGAAGAATCTTGCGGAACTACAGCTACAATTACTAACAACGCTCTGGAAGACGCTCAAACCAGGCGGCTTAATGGTCTACGCAACATGCTCCATTTTCCCTCAGGAAAACGCACGCGTTGTTGAGCGCTTTTTAAAAGTGCAAGAGCAAGCGTCTGTAGCACCCATCTTGCAGCCATGGGGCATAGATACCGGTTTTGGAACACAATTATTTCCCGAAGAAGGCGCTCATGACGGCTTTTTCTATGCAGTAATCATCAAGGAATAATAGGCAAGGTTTTGTTATGAAAATAATCATTGTTGGTGCCGGCCAGGTAGGCGGTACTTTGGCCGAAAACCTTGCAAGCGAGGCCAATGACATTACCGTTATTGATCCGGACAAAGGGCGACTTGCGGAATTGAACGATCGCATAGATATTCGCACAGTGAACGGACTAGGCTCGTATCCAGACGTATTAGAGCAAGCGGGAGCAGAAGATGCCGACATGCTCAT
>NZ_LWFU01001132.1:0-1536 GCF_001635135.1 Oleiphilus sp. HI0080 | reverse complement strand
AGCGTGTTCAGAAATTACTTCTCGACAACGCGCATCGCGTAACCTTGATCCTAAAGCCCGATCAGGGTTACGAAAAGGTTCGTCATGATTTAATGCTTCATGAGTTGGCGGACAAAAAAGCGGCCTTAAGTGAGGAAGGTGTTAAAGAAGTCATTGCCAAAGCCGCAGAGCTAAAAAAGCGGCAGGAGAGCAAAGACGATGAGTCGATTCTTCCCAAGGTTGGTATTGAGGATGTTCCCGTTGAACTTTACTCGCCAACGAGCAAGACACTGTCAGGTTCTGATGAGCAGATAAAGATTACCGGTTACGAGCAGGGAACGAATGGTCTCGTGTATACGCAAGTCATTTTTGAATTGCCAGAGCTCAGCGCTGAGGAACAAGCCTTATTGCCGATTTATACTGCGGTTACGACGGAGCTTGGTGTGGGTGATGCGAGTTATCTCGAACTGCAAAATCAGCAGTCGGCATCAACGGGAGGTGTGCACGCTTTTACTTCGGTAAAAGGAGATATCGACGACGTACAAAATGTCAGTGGGGTGCTGGTGTATTCAGGTAAGGCATTACGTAGGAATGCAAGCGAGCTCATGTCATTGATTCATGATTTTATTCGCGACGTGCGTTACGACGAAGTAGAGCGCATTCGTGAAGTTGTCGCGCAGATGCGTGCACGTCGAGAGCAATCTGTTGTTAACGGTGGTCATAGTCTCGCAATGGGCGCGGCTTCAAGCAAGCTTAGTCCATCTGCAAACCTAAGTTACCGTTTGGGTGGTTTGGCCGGCATTAAGGCCTTGAAGACACTAGATGATGGCTTAAAAGATGAGCAGGCTCTAAGAGATTTGTCTAGCCAGCTAAGTCGTATACATAAGAAAGTCACGCAGATGCCGCGCCAGTATTTGGTGGTCGGTGAGGCCGACGCGCTGGAAGAATTGAAAAGCCTGATCGGCGAAGAATCATTGAGCGAGCCAGAGAATGTATCTGAGTTTTCGCTTCCTCCCTTACGAGAACAGGCGAGGGAAGCATGGATCACCAACACTCAAGTCAACTTTTGCGCCAAGGCTTTTCCTAGCGTAGCAGTTGAGCACTCTGATGCACCTGCTCTAACGGTCTTGGGTGGCTTTCTACGCAATGGGTATCTTCACCGTGCGATCCGTGAGCAAGGCGGAGCTTACGGTGGAGGCGCGAGTCAAGATAGTGCAAGCGCATCCTTCCGATTCTTCTCATATCGTGACCCGCGTTTGACCGAAACCCTAGATGACTTTGATGCTTCCGTCGCATGGTTGCTTGAAACTGAGCATGACCATGAGCAACTAGAGCAGGCCATTCTTGGTGTCATTTCTCAGATCGATAAGCCGCGTTCACCTGCTGGTGAAGCGAAGGGGGATTTTCATAGTTTGTTGTTTGGTCGCACGAAAGAGCAGCGAGCACGTTTTAGGGAGCATGTTCTCTCTGTCACCATGGATGACTTGAAGCGTGTAGCGCAAGAGTATTTGAAATCTGAGGTGGCGAGTGTAGCCGTTGTCTCAAATGCGGCGAACG
>NZ_LWFU01001131.1:0-1322 GCF_001635135.1 Oleiphilus sp. HI0080 | reverse complement strand
AGAGGCGGCTGCGCGGGCAGGGAATATTAAGCCGGCGCCCTATGATCCTGATTTTGCTGAAGGGGACGATTTTGATGAGTTTTTCTGGTTTAACCCTTTTGGGAAAGAGCTGCCTGTTGTTCAGTCGTTGCCTAAACCTGAGCGTGTTGCTCTTACTGAAAGGGAAGAGGAGCGTGAGAGGATTTTGCAACAGCTAAATTGATTGGCCACAACATCAAAGTACCTGTTTTTTCAAGAATTTCGTCTCAGTTAACAAAGCATTTCAAATTCCTAAAAAAACCCGAAATAGTGATTGACAGTAAGGGCCAAATCGTTAAAATGCGCATCTCGATTTGAGCAGGGTGGTTAGCTCAGCTGGGAGAGCATCGCCCTTACAAGGCGAGGGTCACAGGTTCGATCCCTGTACCACCCACCAAACCGCTCAAGTCGAAAACAGCTTTAAGATGCGGACCGGTAGTTCAGTTGGTTAGAATACCGGCCTGTCACGCCGGGGGTCGCGGGTTCGAGTCCCGTCCGGTCCGCCACTTAAGTTGTCACCCAGATGGGTGGTTAGCTCAGCTGGGAGAGCATCGCCCTTACAAGGCGAGGGTCACAGGTTCGATCCCTGTACCACCCACCAAATCCTTTACTAGTTTGGCTCAGCTCAAATGGTTTAGGTAGAGTTTTTAAAGATGCGGACCGGTAGTTCAGTTGGTTAGAATACCGGCCTGTCACGCCGGGGGTCGCGGGTTCGAGTCCCGTCCGGTCCGCCACTTTAAACTTCTTTCTCTGGCTTTTATTTTTCTTTCTTTAGTCGCAGTACTTACATATTTCTCGAATGCGATTTCCTCCAATTCGATCGTCCTCTATTACTATTTAGTCTGATCGTGCTTTGGTCCGTCTCTGTAGCTGCCAGGGCTCATTCCGCTCCAGCGTTTAAAGGCTCTATGAAAGGCGGATGGAGAAGAAAAACCTAGAAGAAAAGCAATCTCCGTAAAGTTATGCTTTGTGTCTCGAACATATGTTTGAGCGAGCGCATTTCGAGTGTCATCAAGTAATGTCTGAAACTTAAATCCTTCGTTGGCCAATCGTCGGCGCAGTGTCCAGCCTGCGATGCCAAGTTTTCTAGCAATGGATTCGATGTTGGGCGGTGTGCCCGTGAGATTTGCGGATATTAGATCAACGACTTGGTCCGCAGTGGTCGTTCCAGAGTTCCATTTACGTCTTTCTTGTTCGCAGATTTCCGTCATTTTAGAGAATGTGGTCGCGCAGCTGTCTGTGAGTCTTTCGTGGTGATGACCCCGTTTCAGAACTAAAGCATTTCGTTTTTGACTGAATAGTAT
>NZ_LWFU01001130.1:0-705 GCF_001635135.1 Oleiphilus sp. HI0080 | reverse complement strand
GCTAGATGAGGCGTTTTACAGTGCAGTATTAGGTGCGGGATACTTGGAGCTTCCGTCAGATCCGGATGCACGGAGAGCGATGGTCACTTTTCCTTTGAGTTTGACCTATGATGAGAGCGATATGGCAGATTAAACCACGCTCAAATGTTAAGATTTCGCTGGGATTTTAACTGTTAATTATCTGATGCATACCAAGCGACAGCAGAACAATGCTTTTCTTAGGCTTTTGCTCGCGAGCATATTGATTCATAGCTCGGCGATCGTGGCGTATTTGTTTTCACAAGAAGTGAGCCTTCCATCCCCGCAACAAAAGAGCGTTAAGGTTCAACTGCATGTTGAGCAACCTCTACCTCAACTTGAACAAGCTCTTGAATCCACGCCGCAAGAACCAGAACAACAAACCTTAGATGTGCCGCTGCAAGATCAGCCCGAAGAGCATCTGCCAGCGCACAATAGTGAAGAGTTCGCCAGCAATAACCAAAGTAAAGAGATAGAAGGAATAATAGTCGCCGGTGGCGGCAATGAACGTGACGTTGAGCATATTGCGGAAACTGAAAAAACACCTAGCACGCAAGAAGAAATCGAAGATCTCGAGGTGTCAGAAGGTTTGACAGAAGAGGTTGTGGACGAGAGATCAGAAGAAGCGCGAGAGGTGGTCAGTACGATAGGCTCCAGCAACCAAACGCTGCTAGGTGATGCGGCTGG
>NZ_LWFU01001129.1:0-916 GCF_001635135.1 Oleiphilus sp. HI0080 | reverse complement strand
AAAATAAGAGTCGTATGAATTCAAGATTAGTATATATCACCCCTCTCGTTTTAGCGGTTGGCTTGGGACTCATTCTTTACACTGCTTTGGGAAAAGATCCAAACAAACTCGAAACTGCAAGGTTAAACGACCCCATTCCCGAGTTTGAGTTGTCCGTCCTTGAGGATCAGGGGCTTAAAGTGAATCAAGACGCGCTAAAAGGTCGGCCTTCTCTTTTGAACGTTTGGGCGACATGGTGCCCTTCCTGTCGAACCGAGCACCCATATTTAATCAGGCTTGCTAATAAAGGCGTACCCATCATTGGTTTGAATTATAAAGACGATCGGTCTAAGGCCAATCAATGGCTGGTAGAGCTTGGCGACCCTTATTCTTTGAATATATATGATCCAAAGGGTTCGTTTGGTTTCGATCTTGGCGTCTATGGAGCGCCAGAAACATATCTTGTGGATAAAGACGGGATCGTTCGGTATCGCCATGTTGGTGAAGTGAATCAGCGCATCTGGGAAGCACAAATTGAGCCGCGTTATCGCGAGCTACTTGGGAAGTAAGGAGTATCTCTTGCCTCATATCATGGTCTTCGCATGTTTGTTGTCGCTTTCGTTTTTAACGCAGTCGTCAAGTATCGACGTCTTCGAATTCAGCAGTGATGAAAACCGCCAATCCTACAAAGAATTGACCCGAGAATTACGGTGCCCCAAATGTCAAAACCAGGATATCGCGGATTCCAATGCCCCCATTGCTAAGGATATGCGTGTGCAGGTTCATCGACTCGTAGAAGACGGAAAAACCTCAGACGAAGTCGTGAATTATATGATTGAGCGGTTTGGTGACTTTGTTACGTATAAGCCCAAAGTCAGCACAGAGACCTATCTACTTTGGTATGGGCCTTGGGTTTTTATTGTCCTTGGCGCTCTCG
>NZ_LWFU01001128.1:0-5636 GCF_001635135.1 Oleiphilus sp. HI0080 | reverse complement strand
AAACCAGAATCACGGTGACAATCCAGAAACGGACGATGACACGTGGTTCAGGCCAACCTTTTAATTCAAAATGATGATGCAGTGGCGCCATTCGAAAGATGCGGCGCCCTGTTAACTTGAACGATGCGACCTGCAAGATGACAGAAATGGTTTCCATCACGAACACGCCCCCCATAATAAATAAGACAATTTCCTGCCGAACGATGACAGCAACAATTCCCAGTGCCGCCCCTAAAGACAATGCGCCGACATCACCCATGAACACTTGTGCGGGATAGGTGTTAAACCAAAGAAAGCCAAGCCCCGCTCCAACCATCGCGCCGCAGAAAACAACAAGCTCGCCTGAGCCCGGTACGAACGGAATATGAAGATAATCGGCAAATACCGCGTTGCCGGAAACGTAAGCAAAGATTCCAAGGGCGCCCGCGACCAAAACAGTGGGCATAATCGCAAGCCCATCTAAACCGTCCGTCAAATTCACTGCATTTGAGCTACCGACCAGAACGAAATAGGTCAAGACGATAAATGCTGGCCCAAGGTCGAATACAACATCCTTGAAAATCGGAATAATAAACGCGGTCTCTTGTGGCAGTGATGCGGTCCAATAGAGTAAAAACGCGGCGACCAAGGCAGCCACCGACTGCCAAAAATACTTCCATCTCCCCGGTAAGCCTCGCGAGTTTTTCTCTACTACTTTACGGTAATCATCTACCCAGCCAATCGCTCCGAATGCGACACACACGAACAATGTTATCCAAACATAGCGGTTCCCTAAGTCTGCCCACAGCAGCGTAGCAATGCCGATGGCGACTAGTATCAAAGCCCCACCCATAGTTGGCGTGCCGGCCTTGCTTAGATGGGATTCTGGACCGTCATCGCGCACCGCTTGGCCGATTTGACGCGTACTCAAGCGATGAATCATATGAGGACCGACCCACAACGCGATGAATAAAGCGGTAATCACGCCCAAGATCCCACGCAGGGTTAGGTATTTGAAAACTGCCAAAAACCCAAAATATTCACTCAGTACGTCAGCTAACCAGTAAAGCATCAGGCACACCCTCGCTTATGCAGACTTACGACGTCTTCTAACGCAACGAAACGTGATGCTTTGAGCAGGACAGTTAGCGGGTTTTGGTTAACACCTGCCAAGGCATTTGCGATTGCTTGCTTGCTGTTAAACACTGTTGCTTTACTTCCTATTCGGCTGGCCATCTGCTCTGCAAATTGACCAATTAACCATATTTCTTCTATCTGACTCTGCGCAGCATATTCGGCAAGCTCCAGATGCAACCGCTCGGCTAGCCCCCCTAGCTCGCCCATTTCACCTAACACAGCAATCCGATAGCTTGCTTCTGCTGCAAGTACGTCGAGCCCCGCCTTCATTGATGCGGGATTTGCGTTGTAGGCATCATTAATAAGAGTGATACCTGAGGCTAAACGCTCTCGGCTCAGACGGCCGGACTCAGCTTGATACTGTGATAGACCTTCTACGACTGCGGCTAAATCGATATTCAACGACAGCGCCGCTGCGCATGCCGCCAATGCGTTCGATACGTTGTGCATTCCCGTGGCAGCAGAAGTTACCTCAACGCTCTTACTTTGATAATGCACTCGAAACGTCGTGGTCTCAGAGCCGAGAACGACATGATCAGCAAACACCATGGCCGCATCGTTCGCTACTGAGTAAGTAATCACTCGCTGACCTGAAAGGCTTTTTAACCAGAGATCGCTAGCAGGATCATCTATATTGACGATCGCAACCCCCTGCTCGCCAAGCACCTCGTAGATCTCTCCCTTGCCAAGAACAATATTCTCGTAGCCGCCAAACTCTCCGATATGTGCCGTGCCCGCATTTAAAAGAATCGAAACATCCGGCTTTACAAACTGCCCAAGGTAACGAATGTCCCCTATATGCCGTGCACCGAGCTCGACGACTGCTGCGACATGCTCTGAACTAAGCGTCATGAGCGTCAATGGCACGCCAATCTCATTATTTTGATTGGCCAAAGTAGTGCAAACTCCTCCTTGCGTGCTCAAGATGGCATACAACATGTTCCGCGTTGTTGTCTTGCCAGAACTTCCAGTAATGGCGACAACTGGCTTTCTAAAATGCTCTCGACAATACGCCCCAATGGCACCCAGAGCATACCGGGTATCATCAACAATCAGACGACTCTTTGAGACCTTACAATCCCGTTCCAATACAAATGCGGCAGCGCGATCTTCTACTTGTTCAACAAAGCCATGTCCATCGAACTTATCACCCTTCAGAGCCAGGTAGAGATCTCCATCAGCGACTTTTCTGGAATCCGTACTGACTGATTTGAACAACATATCGTCGCCAATCAATTCACCACCACAGCGCTTTTGCAGTTCAGAAAGTGGCATATCAACAATCACGACTGCTCGCCCTCTCTGGTATCGTGTGCCGAGCCCTGCCCTATTCCCAAAAGCGCTCTGCAACAGTCTGCATCGCTGAAGGCGTATTTCTGGCCGTTCACTTCTTGGTAGTTTTCGTGCCCCTTTCCTGCGACCAAAATCACATCGCCAGCTCTCCCATGCTCATAGGCATAACGAATAGCCTGCCCACGATCCTCAATCAACGCGACGGCATCGCTTGAATCAAAAGCGGACTCGATATCAGCAAGAATCAATTTCGGATCTTCGGTTCTCGGGTTATCGCTCGTGATCACCGAGAATGCTGCATAAGTGCGGGCGACCAGTCCCATTTCCTTTCTTTTACCTTTGTCGCGATCTCCACCACAGCCAAACACAGCAATTAACCGGCCATTGCACAGTGGCGAGAGCGTTTTTAGAACATTTTCGAGCGCATCCGGCGTATGGGCATAGTCAACTACCATCAGCGGTTCGCCTGGCGCGCTAAACGTCTCAAGACGCCCTGCGACGGATCGAACTAAATTGATGTTACCCAACTCCTTAGCAGAGTTTTTTCTCGCCAAGGCAACACCCAAAACACAGAGCAAGTTGTAAAGATTGAATTGCCCCAGAAGCGGGCTATTCAGCTCTACACTATCAACACCAACATTGATGACTGCTCGAGTTGTCTTTTCATAACTCACTTGCTGGACAGATATTTCTGCATCGACCTTAGTACTCACTCTGATCTTTCGAGTCTCGGGACGCACCTTTTGAAATATCTTGGATGCATAAGGGTCATCGACATTCACAACGACATAGCGCAACGACGGACAAGCAAAAAGCTGAGCCTTCGCATCCGCATAGTCGTCCATTGTTTTATGGTAATCGAGGTGATCACGACTAAGATTTGTGAAAACCGCACCACTAAAACGCACCCCTTCTACGCGACCCTGAGCAAGACCATGAGAGCTCACTTCCATCGCTACAAGCTCGGCACCAACGTCTCTCAGATGCGCTAAATAACGATGCACATCAACGACATCGGGTGTCGTGTGATTCGTTTCGATTAGCTTTTCGCCTCGAGCGCACATCCCATAGCCCAAGGTGCCAATCACCGCAGTCGACAAACCAACGGAGGCACAAAACTGGGCTACATAATTTACAACCGAGGTTTTTCCATTCGTGCCCGTCACACCAATAACTTCAAGCTCAGCGCTTGGCTTATGGAAAAAACGATGCGCTATTTCACCCACATGGCGACGAAGACCGGGAATGTACAGCTCTACAGCGTCCCCATCTTCGTGTGCATCTAGATCTTTAGCCTTATCTTTTTCATCGCAATCAATCAGTACAGCGGCAGCACCGCGCTCGATTGCATCACGCACATTCGCTTCTGCATCAGAGCTCTGCCCAGCTAGGGCGATAAACAAGTCGCCTTGCTTGACGGCTCGACTGTCCGACACCAAGCCATGTATCTGTGTATTCAACGCAGATGGAACATGCTCGATGCCCATCAATAAACTTGCTAAATCTGAGTGGTACTGGCGCGGTTTATTCATATCAGCCCCTCTTACCTTCGTCAGCCAAAGCCGATTCTTGATTTGCATGCATTAAAGGCGCTAAATCATCTGGCGCGACGTCTAGAATACGCATCGCACCGTTGATCACACGAGAAAAGACGGGAGCAGCGACTTCGCCACCATAATACTCGGCGCCCGCAGGCGCCTCGATAACGACAACGGCAGCTATCTTTGGTTTTGAGGTCGGTGCCACACCGGCAAATAGTGCCTTGTACTCATCTGAGTTATAACCATTTCGGCCAACAGTGTGCACTGTGCCGGTCTTACCGCCCACAGCATATAGTGGAACCTGCGCCCGCGTGCCGGTACCGCCCTTCTCGACAACGGCTCGCATCGATTGAACAAGATCAGCGGATATATCGCTACTTAGCACTTGGAGCGACGCATCATTTTGCTCTTTCCTAATCAAACTGAGACTGTGCTTGTGGCCGCCATTGCCTAAAATCATATACGCCTGAGCGAGTTGGAGCGCCGTAGTACTTAGGCCGTAACCGTAAGACATTGCAGCCAATTCAACAGGACGCATAGAAAAAGGATCTGGTAATTGGCCGATATTCTCTCCAGGAAAGCCGATCCCTGTTCCTTGACCCAAACCAAGCACATAGAACATATCCCAGAGCGCCTCCGGCCCTAAATCGAGCGCGATTTTGCTTGTTCCGACGTTGCTCGATTTTTTGATCACATCTAGCAGGCTAAGGCGTCCATAATTCTTATGATCACGTATTGATCGTCCACCCAAGCGCAAGTACCCAGGCGCCGTTTCGATCGGACTAGAAAGAGAGTACTTATCGGAGGCAAGCGCTGCAGCCATTGTTACCAGCTTCATGGTAGAGCCCGGCTCAAACAAATCAGTAATTGCGCGATTGCGTAAATGTGAGACGTTTAAGTTTTGCCGATTATTTGGATTGAAAGAAGGCTGATTCACCATCGCAAGCACTTCGCCACTCTCCACATCCAAGAGCACGAGTGACCCTGAACGCGCTTTATGGGTATCCACAGCCGCTTTTAGTTCCCGATAGGCCAAGTATTGCAAGCGCATATCCAGCGACAAAGAGATATCTTTGCCCGGTTTTGCGAGCTCTGTTGTGCCTAGATCTTTAATGACCTGACCAGCCCGATTCTTAACAACTCGCTTCTTCCCCTCGCTACCGTTCAACCAATCGTTGTAGGCAAGTTCGATACCTTCCTGCCCCTGCTCATCGATGTTGGCAAAGCCGACAACATGTGCAGCAACCTCTCCTGCCGGATAAAAACGCTTATACTCTCGTCGGCTGTAAATACCAGTGAAGCCCAGCTGCATGGCTTGCCGGGCTTCGTGAGGAGATGTCTTACGCTTGAGATAAACAAACTTCTTGGAAGTGTTAGACTCTAGTCGTTTCTTAAGCCACTTCTTGTTTACACTGAGCGCCGAGGCAAGTCGGGCATACTCCTTTTCATTGAGCTCTATCTCGCTAGGATTGGCGTAGATTGTTTCAACCGCTGCGCTAATGGCTAAAGGATCTCCATTTCGATCGGAGATAGTTCCGCGATGCCCAGGAATCCTTTCGTAACGAATTGAGCGCACATCGCCCTGATAGGATAAAAAGCTCTGCTCAAAAATATGTAAATGGACCGCCCTACCAAGCAAAGTCAGAATCACAAGCGTCAGCATGGCTAGCAGCGCATAGTAGCGCC
>NZ_LWFU01001127.1:0-533 GCF_001635135.1 Oleiphilus sp. HI0080 | reverse complement strand
TTATCGTGGCTTTTGGACCACTGATCTATTTTGAGTTCAACCCACTCCCGCTACCTTAGCGATTAGACTGAGAATAGGCATAAAAAAAGGCATCCTGAAGAGGATGCCTTTTTCGTCTGGTTGGACGTTTATGCAGCGCCAATCAGCTTTTTAATACTGCCTACTACGTTGTCGCCTTTAAATGGCTTAACAATCCAACCTTTAACGCCAGCCGCCTTGCCGCGTGCTTTCATGCGCGGGTCGCTTTCGGTTGTTAGCATGATGATGTTTACACCTTGATTGTTGAGATCACTGCGTACTTTTTCTGCCATGGTTAGGCCATCCATGTTCGGCATGTTTACATCCGAGATAACAAGCTTGATCTGACCGTCTTTCTGAAGTTTGTCTAGGCCGTCTTTGCCGTCGATTGCTACTTCTACTGATAGATCGTTTGCTGCTAAAAAACTGCTCACTTCGTTGCGAACAGTCGCTGAGTCGTCAACTACTAGAATCTGTGCCATGGTACTTTCCTCGCGTTTGTTACTGCTAGAAAG
>NZ_LWFU01001126.1:0-975 GCF_001635135.1 Oleiphilus sp. HI0080 | reverse complement strand
CTCACAAGCCACCTCTGACGGGAGTCTGGCGATCACTGTGACGTTTGAGCTGGGTACCGATGTGGATGATGCGCAGGTGCAAGTTCAAAATCGTGTTGCTCGGGCTGTTCCTCGTTTACCGCAAGACGTGCAGCGTCTAGGTGTGACCACAACAAAATCGTCGCCAGACCTGACGATGGTCGTCCACTTGCTCTCGCCGGACGATCGTTACGACATGCTCTATCTCTCCAACTTTGCCAAGCTGAAAGTCCGTGACGAGCTTGCCCGTTTGGAAGGGGTTGGTAATGCGCTGGTGTTTGGTGCAGGTGATTACGCTGTTCGTATTTGGTTAAATCCGGAAAAAGTCGCGGCGCTAGGTATGACGACGACAGACGTCATTGGCGCGATTCGCGAGCAAAATCGGCAGGCTGCAGCAGGCACGATCGGTGCTCCACCGAGTGCTGAAGACAACCCGTTTCAGTTGTTGATTAAGGTAAAAGGTCGTCTTGAAGGCATTGAAGAGTTTGAGAATGTTGTGTTGCGAGTGGGCGCTAGCGGCGCCATTACACGTCTTAAAGACGTTGCGCGTGTAGAGTTAGGCGCAAACAGCTACGCGCTTCGTTCGTTACTTGATAACAAGCAGGCGGCTGCCATTGCGATCTTCCAGCGTTCAGGCTCGAATGCTATCCAGATATCCAATGACGTTCGCGCGCGTATGGCAGAATTGCAAAGAACGTTTCCTGAGGGCATGGAATACAAAATCGTTTACGACCCGACGGTGTTCGTTCGTGGCTCGATTGAAGCCGTTGTAAAAACCCTGCTTGAAGCGATGCTCTTGGTGGTGATTGTTGTTCTGCTGTTTTTGCAGACATGGCGTGCCTCGATTATTCCTCTCGTTGCGGTACCGGTGTCATTGGTTGGCACCTTCGCGGTCATGCATGTGTTCGGGTTTTCGTTGAATGCCTTGACGCTGTTCGGTTTGGTATTAGCCATCGG
>NZ_LWFU01001125.1:0-875 GCF_001635135.1 Oleiphilus sp. HI0080 | reverse complement strand
CATACTCTTCTTGCGCATCAATGGTGAGCCACGCGCCATCTTCATGTACAAGCAAAAACTGCTGAATGGGCGTGTTCCGTTTGCGGTCACGTAGCATTAGGCCTTGTGCGGTTTTTGTGTGTACGCCAGCGAGGGCCAATATGTTTTGAGCAAGCGCAAGCCGTTCCTTGAGGCGGGCTTTTTCACTGAGCAAGCGGCGGATACTTGGCTCGGAGGTGTGCATCATATCCAAGAGTGCGAGCGCTTTCTCTTTGGGGGAAGAGAGGCGGTTTAGCCGGGCGGTAATGTCTTTAACA
This sequence comes from Oleiphilus sp. HI0080, assembly GCF_001635135.1. Lineage (NCBI taxonomy): Bacteria > Pseudomonadati > Pseudomonadota > Gammaproteobacteria > Oceanospirillales > Oleiphilaceae > Oleiphilus > Oleiphilus sp. HI0080. The sequence continues at coordinate 579 of NZ_LWFU01001125.1, read as the reverse complement.
GATTGCTTTTCCTCGTCCAAGAACTCCGGCTCTGCCAGTGGCTCTGGTTTGGCGTGTTCGTAGTCGTTATGACTCAAAAACCAGGTTTCGTAACGGATGAGCAGCTCTTGTTTACCAGGCGGCATTTCGCCCTCGAACGAGACCGTTTCATAGTTGTTTTCCAACCTTGTTTTTTTGCGTTGGAATGGCCCTGAATGTTCGGTAATTCGTGTTCTTCGATAGGGGTTTATGTCGGCTGCATTTAATGCGACCGTGACGACATCTTCTGTAGATTCAAACGATAGCTTGATTTCGACTGACCAGACTTCTTGGTCTTCGCTAGTGGACAGGGGGAAGGAAAGAACTTGATTTTTATAGGCGATGGCGCCCACACCCAAGATGATGAGGATGCAAATAAAAACGCTAATCTGGATACGTGAATTCATAGCGCGTTCATCAATCTAGCATCATGAAGCGTTGGCTAGTGTCAACGACAGCATGCCCTTCAAGAAAGCTTCGTCCAATAAGTAGAGGATATACGAACTCGGAGCGATCATTTAGGTTCACTTCGGTGCGCATCTCGATGTTGCCCATCATGAG
>NZ_LWFU01001124.1:0-1197 GCF_001635135.1 Oleiphilus sp. HI0080 | reverse complement strand
GTGAACAAGTGGGTGTTTGATATCGTAGAGAAGTATAACGGCAGTGTTTCGGCAGAGCACGGCGTAGGCCTTGTTAAGAAAGATTATTTGCGCTATACGCGTAGTGACGCAGAGATAGCCCTAATGAAGGGCATAAAGCAGGTTTTTGATCCTAAAGGCGTGATGAACCCCGGCAAGATATTCGATTGAGGCGTCGGTGTGTTGTAAATCAAACCTCATGTAGTTTTGGTTTTAGTTGCCACTTTGCTGTCATTAATTGAAAAAGGAATGGATGTTGTACTCAGTAGTTTTGTTGGATGAAACAAAATTCGACGCTCCTTGCTCTAAGGTAGTATGCGTCGGGCGAAATTATGCAGAACACGCTCGCGAGCTTAATAATCCGATTCCCAGCTCTCCAATTTTGTTCATAAAGCCTGAGTCGAGTATTCAGGACCAAAGTATTCTAAAGATCCCGCGCGACGGCATCCACTATGAAACTGAGTTGGCTATCTTAATTGGGGAGCCTGGATTAAGCGGTTCAGGGCGCGTCAAACCTGAGATTGCGGGTATTGGCTTAGCGCTTGATCTTACGGATAGGGAGCTGCAATCGCAGTTAAAGGAGAAGAGCCATCCGTGGGAGCGCGCTAAAGCGTTCGATGGCGCCGCTTACCTCACCCGATTTATTCGTTTTGATAACCAGAATCTTGCGAATATTCGGTTCTCTCTCAATCTTAACGGGGATACGGTGCAGCTTGGTGCCTCGTCCGATATGCTTTTTGATATTGAAACCTTGTTAACGGAGATCGCGACTACGTTCACCCTGCGCAAGGGAGATGTGGTGTTGACCGGAACTCCAAAGGGCGTTGGAACGTTAAAAAATAACGACACTTTACTTCTCCGCTTAGAATGCGGCTCTTCCGAGCATGACTTTGATCCAATCAGAGTAGCGACTCGTGGCGTCTAATAAAACTCCTGCAAAGAGCAGAACAAAACGCTTTTTTAAGCTAGCGGGTATGACCGCTAGCGTAGCGACACGTTACGCTGGCGAAAAAATTAAAGACGTTGTTCAAGATGAGAAAACGCGTAAAGACAGTAAGTCAGTTGCTTATGGAAAAATGGCGGAGGACATCACCGAGACCTTAGGTGAGTTGAAAGGCGCTGTGATGAAGGTGGGGCAAATTGTCTCGCAAACGCAGGATTTTTTGCCGGCTGAATTTT
>NZ_LWFU01001123.1:0-743 GCF_001635135.1 Oleiphilus sp. HI0080 | reverse complement strand
TGGGGTTTTTAATCCTAAGGTTTCTTTGTCGGACACAGGCTAGAGAAACTCCGAAGTATGGCAGGGTTCAAAGGGTAAGATTATTCGAAAACTCACAAACAAATAAGCCCCAAGAATATACAGGATATCCTTAGGGCTTAGAAGCAGATGCCAACTTAAAAAATGGGCGTCTGCTATTTCTTATCCGCGATCAGCGGAAAGAATTATTCTGCTACAACAGCTAGGTTGATAGTCGCAGTTACATCACTGTGCAACTGGATATCAATCTCGTAGTCACCAACTGCACGGATCGGACCTTCAGGAAGGCGAACCTCAGATTTGCTAACTTCGGTGCCAGCAGCGGTTACCGCATCTGCTACATCGCGAACACCAATTGAACCAAACAGCTTACCTTCATCGCCAGCTTTTGACGTGATAGTAACTGATTTCTCGTTCAACTCAGCTGCACGAGCTTCTGCTGCTGCCAATTTCTCAGCAGCTGCTTTTTCAAGCTCTGCACGGCGCGCTTCGAACTGCGCAACATTCTCTGCGTTTGCAGGAACGGCTTTGCCAAATGGAACCAAGAAGTTACGACCAAAGCCAGATTTAACTGTTACTTTGTCGCCAAGACCGCCTAGCTTACCAACTTTTTCGAGTAGAATGACTTCCATCTCGCTATCCTCAACTATTAAATCGAATTGTCTCTTTGTGCGAACAAGGATGTTTCTTCACAGCCATCTTCTTCAACACAAGCGCTTCGTTAT
>NZ_LWFU01001122.1:0-657 GCF_001635135.1 Oleiphilus sp. HI0080 | reverse complement strand
ACGTTTCTTACGAATACTTGGACAGGCATGACTTCCCAAAAACGTCACGATGGTTGAGCAGTGGCTGTCATTGATTGGCCGATTCCAAGGGATGATGTAGCCAAAATTAGGCCGCGAGTTCATCAAAGAAACGAGGTTCGCCTGATCTTCACGCCACTTATTGAGAATCGAGTTTTGATCCATATTCGGGAAAAAGCGCTCATAAGAGAAACGCGAGAAGTTGTAGTCGGTGCTAAAGCCCGTGTAAGCAAATGAATCCTGAGGATATAAATCCGCAGCCGCCGTGTTGGCTGTACCCATGTCACTTGCATCGAAGGAGGCGGGCATGTTCACCAAAACGCTATCCAAGTCCCAAGCAGCCTTAATGGTCTCGTGCAGCTGCTTAGAGTTGTAACTGCCATCTGGCGCTGGGAATAACGGACCCGAGTCATTCAGCATGTAGCCTTTGGTGAAGTCCAGACGCTGACGCACTTCATGGTAAAGAGCAGACGAAGCAACGCCGCCCGCACTAAAGCCGGTAATCATGACTTTGTTCAACGTACCAAGGCGCTGGTCGAGGAAATCAAGCGCGGCGGTTGAGTTCGCAAAGCCGTTATGATGATAGGTAATCGGAGGATTAGCACCCGATGGATCAGCATAAACCTGAACGTTATTGCC
>NZ_LWFU01001121.1:0-1008 GCF_001635135.1 Oleiphilus sp. HI0080 | reverse complement strand
GTAACAACCCTATTGCTCTGCAAATCCTTGGTATTTGTTCAGCGCTAGCGGTTACGACAAGCATGCAATTGTCGGTGGTTATGGGCCTTGCAGTCTGCACGGTTACTGGCCTTGCCAATCTTGCTGTTTCGTTGATTCGTAGCCAGATCCCTTCGAATATCCGAATCATTGTTCAGATGACGATCATCGCAACGCTTGTGATTGTTGTCGATCAGATTCTTCGAGCATACGCTTACGAAATTTCTAAGCAGCTCTCTGTTTTCGTTGGTTTGATCATCACAAACTGTATTGTAATGGGTCGAGCAGAGGCATTCGCAATGCAGAATGGTCCAGGAATGAGCTTCTTGGATGGTGTTGGTAATGGCCTAGGTTACGCTGTGATTTTGCTGTTCGTTGCTTTCTTCCGTGAGCTACTTGGCGCGGGCAAGCTGTTTGGAGTTGAGATCTTTGCAACTGTGAATGATGGTGGTTGGTATGTACCGAACGGCTTGTTGTTGTTGCCACCAAGTGCATTCTTCTTGATCGGTATCTTTATCTGGGCATTGCGCTCTTGGAAGAAAGATCAGATCGAAGCGCCGGATTATAAGATGTCAGCGCATCGTGTTAAGGAGGCTTTCTAATGGTTGAGCATTATTTGAGCCTGTTTATCAAGGCTGTTTTCGTAGAGAATATGGCTCTGGCTTTCTTTTTGGGTATGTGCACGTTCTTGGCGATATCAAAAAAGATTCAAGCAGCTATGGGGCTTGGCATTGCGGTTGTCGTCGTGTTGGCAGTTACAGTTCCAGTGAACAACTTGATCTATACCTACGTATTAAAAGAAGGTGCGTTGGCATGGGCAGGCTATCCTGAAGTTGATTTGAGCTTTTTGGGCTTGTTGACTTACATCGGTGTTATAGCGGCGCTTGTGCAAATACTCGAAATGGTGTTGGACAAATACTTCCCAGATTTGTACAACGCATTGGGCGTGTTTCTCCCATTGATTACCGTGAACTGTGCCATTATGGGGGC
>NZ_LWFU01001120.1:0-968 GCF_001635135.1 Oleiphilus sp. HI0080 | reverse complement strand
TTTGAGAATGTCGATGCCGTAGTCTTGCTTGGGGATTTTAACGACTATCGTTCGTCTCCGGTGCTAAAGACGTTAGAAAAAGAAACGCAGAGTAGTAACGTTCTGACGGCTTGCGAGCGATATGACATCACTGAAAACAGGCGCTACATGATCGATCACATTCTGTTCAAGGGGGTGCGCTGCAAACAAGCGTTTACGCTTGATATGCAGTCTTTTTCAGATCACCCCATGCTTGTCGCTGAGTTTAAATTCTAGTTATCTTTCAGTGCGGCCTTTTTTTCGTCGTCGACCTGCTGAGCTTGTATAGCGGTCAGCGCAATAGTGTAGATGATGTCGTCGACAAGGGCTCCCCGAGACAAGTCGTTTACGGGTTTGTTCAGGCCTTGAAGCATGGGGCCCATACTTACCACATTGGCACTTCGTTGCACTGCTTTATAGGTGGTGTTTCCGGTATTGAGATCAGGAAAGATGAAGACTGTCGCCTGGCCTGCGACAGGGCTATCTGGTGCCTTCTTGGCAGCAACGCTTTCAATTGCCGCGGCGTCATACTGCAAGGGGCCGTCTATAATCAAATCTGGTCGTGCTTTTTGGGCAATAATGGTTGCTGCACGAACCTTTTCAACATCAGCGCCGCTGCCGCTAGACCCAGTGCTGTAACTAATCATGGCGACTTTGGGCTCTATACCAAAAGCGCGGGCAGAATCTGCGCTTTGAATCGCGATATCTGCAAGCTCTTCTGCGTTCGGTTCAGGATTGATTGCACAGTCACCATAAACCAGAACTTGCTCGGGTAGGCACATAAAGAAGATCGACGACACTACTTTCGCGCCAGGGCTCGTTTTGATGAGCTGTAGGGCTGGTCGAACGGTGTTCGCCGTGGTGTGAACAGCGCCGGAGACCAGTCCATCAACCTCGTCAAGCGCGACCATCATGGTCGCAAGAACAACGTTATCTTCAAGTAACGAGCG
>NZ_LWFU01001119.1:0-893 GCF_001635135.1 Oleiphilus sp. HI0080 | reverse complement strand
TTTCTATCACATCCAGCTCAAGCTGCGCGCAGGTATCGGTCATCTGAACCTGAGTAACCACCGACTGATCTAGAACCGCAACGTCACTTTCCATAAGCCGAGAATGCAACAGTCCGCCCAAAGCCATATTCGGAACCACATAACCGAGAGCATCAACACCCACATCACGTGCTTCAATCGACGTCGTGCCCATTTTACCTTGCTCGGAGACATGGACGCGATTAATCGCACAAGCTAGTGCCTGCTCAGCGTCCCATAATCCAAGAGCCTGGAGAAGTTCAATACTCCCTAAAGATATCGCGGTAGAGCGCAAATCAAAACTATTCTGCAACACTTCATGAGATACATCTTTGAGACGAAACTTCTCGATCAACGCAACCTTGAAACCACGCTCTGCCAGCCCAATAGCGAGCGGTATACCCACCATACCACCGCCAACAATCGCAATGTCGTAGTCAACTTGTTTGATCGTATTATCCATTTCAGAACGCTCAACCAACTCTTTCAAAATACACTGACCGGAAAGGATCTACCCTGCCATTAACGCTTCAATCTCGTCGATATCCTTTGGTACGCCAGAAGTCAGCACCTCGTTGCCCGTTTTAGTGACAACGACATCGTCTTCAATACGAACCCCAATACCGTGGTACTTTTTCGCTACGCCTTTGCTGCCCGGCGCGATATAGATGCCAGGTTCTACAGTCATCACCATGCCTGGCTCAAGCACTCGCCACTCACCACCAGTTTTATATTCACCAACATCATGCACATCCAACCCAAGCCAATGCCCTGTCCGGTGCATGTAGAACTGCTTATAAGTCTCGTTTTCAAGAATCTCTTCTCGCTTACCTTTCAAAATGCCCAACCGTAGCAAGCCATCAACGATAACGTTC
>NZ_LWFU01001118.1:0-555 GCF_001635135.1 Oleiphilus sp. HI0080 | reverse complement strand
AATACAAAGACAGGTTGGCGCGCACATTTTTGGGGTTGCCATGTTGCATAACCAAAGCCATTGGCGGCCCGCCTATGGATGTTGTGGTCCCCATTATCCCGCTGACGAATGCGGCTGTTCCCATCCGAGCCGGGGTGTATTGAAACTGCTTGCCAAAGTAGGAGATGACAACGGCCAGTAGCACGCAGCCAGCGACAAATATTTGAAGCGTCTTTGAGTCGAGTTGCATCAACAGCCAGGCGCCAACGACGGTGCCCGGAAGGCGCGTTATAAAAGGGAGTATTAGCGCTTTTAGCTCTAAGTGAGCACGCTGGTTCCAGGTGTTTAAGATGCTGAGGAACAAGGCGCAGAGCGTGAGCGCGACGGGAACCCATAGAGGGTTGAGAATAACGATGATCGGAGCGGCGATCACGGCCATGCCAAAACCTAAAGCCGTTTGTACCCAGCAGCCGATGAACAAACTAAACGCCGCAGCGAGCCAGACCCATAATTCCATTCTAGGAGTCGAGTTCTAATAGCAGGTGATCAATTTGCTCAAAGACTTCTTTGCTTGTG
>NZ_LWFU01001117.1:0-3910 GCF_001635135.1 Oleiphilus sp. HI0080 | reverse complement strand
TATACCCATCACCATGATTAACCTCGACAAGGTTGCCATAGCCATAGCGCGCGCCGGACCAAGTAACAACCCCTGCAGCAACCGAAATGATGTCACTCCCATCCTTGCCGGCAAAATCAACCCCTGCATGCCATGCTCGCTTCCCAGTGAAAGGGTCGCTGCGGTAGCCGTAGGGAGAGGACATCCATCCCCATTTTATCGGGCGGCCAGCGATAAAAGCATCATTGGCGATTTTCTCCTGATCAAACAACTGCTCCATAATGCCAAGCTGCTGCTCTCTGTCGGCAATCGTTTGAGCTAGATTTTTAAGCTCATTCTCAAAACCTTGCAGAGTAAAAGACGTACTTTCAGTTTCTTCTATGGGTCCACCAACAGATGGCTGAGATTGAAAGTCAAATTCGCCATTTTTTAGTTTCGCGACTTCGGTAAGGCGCTGGCCTAAGGCGTCGAGCCGATATATACGCGCCTGCATATCTCCCATCTTCAGAGTGAGAGCATCCAGAGTCTGCTTGCTGTCACGCTGCAATTCTCGCAATTCATGTTTTTGGTCATTGAGCGAGGAATCCCACGCCTCAATCACGACTCGATCGACCAAAGCATTTGGATCCGTTTTATAAAACTCTTTTGCGGCATAAGCGCCAAGAGCAACGAGCGCCAGAACAAAAACGAGCAACACGAAAAGTAGAATAGAAATAGCGTGCGAACCCAGCTTAATGCTGCGAGACTGTCCGTGGTGTTTGCCAACGAGAATAATGTTCATGCTTTGACTACGATTGATAATTTCATAGCTAGTAAGTATAACGCTTACAAAAGATTTAACCTAATTTGAGAAAACCGATTTCGCATGCCCCGTCAACCCCGCACAAAAAGACTTAGCGACATACTTAGTCACGAGCAAACAATTAGACGTTCTGGTGCGCTAAGGACACTTTTCTCCGGCGCAGCTTCCAGAGAATCGATCCATACCCGTTTTGAAGAATGCCTACCCGATCAACTTAAAGGGCAATTCATCGTTGCAGGTTTGCAGCAAGGCTTGTTGACGTTGCATTGCGCCTCAGCAGCGCTGGCAACGCGCTTTCGGTTTGAAGAAGACCGGATTTTAAAAGCACTTCAAATGCGAATCGGGCAATCACAGGTAGCTGCGATCAAAGTCCAAATCAGGCCCAACTCAGTTCCGAAGCCAGCCGCAAAGACAGGCAAAGTTACAAAAAAGAGAGCGGCTGGGAATCAAACGATCGACGAGCGACTGGAAGGAGTATTGGAGCGACTGGGTCGCCGCTCCGATGAGAACAAAGTTACGCTGCAAGTACCGGTTTCATATAGGAGATAGGGGCAGTGCTTGCATCTTCGTAGGTTTGAACTTCCCAAGCATCGGTTTCTTTGATCAACTTGCGTAAAAGCTTGTTATTCAGATCGTGACCGGATTTAAAGCCTTTAAACTCACCAACGAGTGAGTTGCCGAGCAGATATAGATCGCCGATTGCGTCGAGTATTTTGTGCTTGACGAACTCATCATCATAACGCAAACCGTCCTCGTTAAGCACCTTGTACTCATCAACAACAATCGCATTATCAACGCTGCCACCTAAGGCAAGATTCATTGCACGTAATCTTTCTATGTCTCGCATAAAACCAAAGGTTCTTGCTCGACTTACTTCCTTCACAAAGGAGGTGCTCGAAAAATCTATACACGCGTCTTGATTACGGTTCTTGAAAACTGGGTGATCAAAGTCGATCGAGAAGCCAACCTTAAAGCCATTAAATGGCACAAAAGTAGCGGTCTTCCCATCCTCTTCAACAGTGACTTCTCGCGTGATACGAATAAATTTCTTCGCAGCATCTTGTTCCTGAATTCCGGCGGATTGAATCAGGAACACGAACGGTCCGGCACTGCCATCCATTATTGGTACTTCTTCAGAGCTCAGTTCGATACGACAATTATCGATACCGAGACCTGCCATTGCAGACAACAAATGCTCAACGGTTGCCACCTTAACGCCATTTTTAACAAGCGTGGTCGACAGCATTGTTTCACCAACATTTTCTGCACGAGCTGCGATTTCAACATTTGGCTCAAGATCGGTTCTGATAAACACAATTCCAGAATCAATCGGTGCGGGTTTTAGGGTCAAATAAACCTTTTTCCCCGAGTGTAAGCCAACGCCTGTTGCGCGTATCGTGTTCTTTAATGTGCGTTGTCTAATCATAAGTATACTTCGCCAATTGTATGTACTGATAATTGGCCACTGGCCAAAAAACAGGCGCATACTAACAGATGGTACCTAGTTTCCCAAGCAGATTGTCTAACCTGTCACTAAGCTGTCATAAACCTTTGCGATCCTCAGTCAGCTTGTCTGCGAAGAAAAGCTGGAATATCCAAGTAATCAACACTTGGCGTTGGTTCAACGTCCTGGCGCACTGCAGCGCTGCCCTGCGAGTCGGCTGCAACAGCTCTTCGACGACTAATCGCTGGTCTATCTAACTTATTATAGTCCGTCTTCCCATCTACTGCTTTTGGCGTGTTATCGACAACCTTGACAGGCTTATCCATTGCGCTCGATAGTCCGGTCGCGACGACAGTCACTTTCAGCTCGTCTGTCATCTCTGGATCTATTACCGTTCCCACAACAACCGTTGCTGAATCTGAAGCAAACTCTTCGACAATACTACCCACTTCGGAGAACTCACCGAGATTCAAATCAATGCCCGCTGTGATGTTCACTAGGATACCGCGCGCACCTTGCAGGTTGATATCCTCAAGCAGTGGACTGCGAATCGCTGCTTCAGCTGCTTCGCGTGCACGGTTTTCACCGGTGGCTGAACCCGTACCCATCATGGCCATTCCCATTTCAGACATTACCGTCTTAACGTCAGCAAAATCCACGTTAATCATACCCGGACGGATAATCAGATCTGCGATACCCTGAACTGCGCCTTGAAGCACATCATTCGCTGCGCCAAACGCATCAAGTAGACTTGTATTTTTACCGAGTACTGCCAGAAGTTTTTCGTTTGGAATAGTAATCAATGAGTCAACGTGTTCTGCCAACTCTGCAAGTCCGGACTCTGCCAGCTTCATGCGCTTACCGCCTTCAAACGGAAACGGTTTGGTAACAACGGCAACCGTAAGGATACCCATATCGCGAGCAACTTCTGCTACGATAGGTGCGCCACCAGTTCCGGTACCACCGCCCATACCAGCCGTGATGAAGACCATGTCTGCGCCTTTTAAAGATTCCGCAATTCGATCTCGGTCTTCAAGCGCAGCTTGCTTGCCGACTTCTGGGTTTGCACCCGCACCCAAGCCTTTAGTAATCGTGCTGCCCAGCTGAATGATTTGTTTAGCGTCCAGATCTTTTAGTGCCTGCGCATCTGTATTTGCACACAGAAACTCGACACCCTCAACATCACCGGTAAGCATATGACGCACGGCATTACCGCCACCACCACCAATGCCTACTACTTTTATGACCGCGTTTTGTGAAACATTCTCTACAATCTCGAACATCACCCTATCTCCTAATTATAATTTTCAATCTGCTAGTTGTTGCTTATGCCAAATATCATTTTTGGCTTTAAAAGTTTCCTGTAAACCAGTGCTTGAGCTTGCTCATTACCCCTTCCGCCGAAGCAGCTTTTGCGCTCGGAGTTGTCCCTGACTCACGCTGGTTTAATCCATACATCAATAAGCCTACGCCCGTCGCGTACATCGGGTTATTGACGACATCTGACAATCCTGTCACTCGCTGTGGGCTAGCCAAACGAACCGGCATATGGAATATTTCCTCTGCCAGCTCTACAACGCCCTCCATCTTTGATGTGCCGCCGGTCAGTACGACTCCGGCGGCAATCAAATCTTCAAACCCACTGCGCCGCAATTCAGCTTGCACTAGGGTAAATAGTTCTTCGT
>NZ_LWFU01001116.1:0-818 GCF_001635135.1 Oleiphilus sp. HI0080 | reverse complement strand
CTCGGAATGGCCCTTGCCGCGAAGCACAAAGGTGAAAAGCGCCGATCTATTGCCGTCATCGGTGACGGGGCACTTACTGCGGGAATGGCCTTTGAGGCACTCAGTCATGCCGGCGACATCGCCCCCGACCTTTTGGTCATATTGAACGACAACGACATGTCGATATCGAACAATGTTGGTGGTCTTAAAAACCATTTAGCACAAATTCTATCGAGTAAAGCTTACAATCAGGTGCGCGATGGCAGTAAACGTGTACTCAGCAACACACCCGGCCTTATGGAGTTTGCACGCAAAACTGAAGAGCACGTTAAGGGCTTAATGGCGCCGGGAACCTTATTTGAAGAGCTGGGTTTTAACTACATTGGTCCAATTGATGGCCATGACATGCCAGTGCTGCTGCAAACACTTGAAAACATGAAGCACTTGAGTGGACCACAGTTTCTTCATGTCGTCACCAAGAAAGGCCGTGGCTTTGCTCCAGCAGAATCAGATCCCATTGGCTATCATGCAATAAATAAAATCGAGGCCAGTGCAAAGCCGGCACCCCAAAGTGTGCCGACACCGATCATCAAACCAAGCTATTCAAACATTTTTGGTCAATGGATCTGCGATGCAGCAGAACTAGATGAGCGAGTCGTCGGAATCACACCAGCGATGAAAGAAGGCTCAGATCTCATTGCATTTGCGCAACGCTTTCCTGATCGCTACTACGACGTTGCAATAGCAGAACAACACGCGGTGACCCTTGCAGCCGGCATGGCTTGTGAAGGAATGAAACCAGTGGTCGCAATCTACTCTACGTTTCTTCAACGCGGCTA
>NZ_LWFU01001115.1:0-954 GCF_001635135.1 Oleiphilus sp. HI0080 | reverse complement strand
TAAGAACCTAACTAATCAGCTAGTGGTCTTTCTGGCAATGATCTTAAGCCTTGAAGCCTTGTGTCTATTGATCTATGGAACGGGTGGAAAAAGCTTAGGACGTTTTCTGAGTGAGGCCCATCATCAACGCACTTTAAATCGTTGCTCAGGAAGCTTGCTCGCCGGTGTCGGTATTTGGCTAATGCTGAGCTAAACCTAAATTAGGCAGTTAACGACGCGCTTGAGGCAAGCTCACATTGAAGCGCATTGCGATAAAGCGACTCACTGTGGCAGCAATAGCAGACAAGGCGATGCAATAGGTTTGTGGAACGCCCTCATAGTGTAAAACCATGTACATCACGCCGCCAATAATGGCCGCTGACGCATAGAAATCTGCACGCAAAATCATCGGAATTTCCCGTACAAGCAGATCACGAATCACACCACCGCCTGTAGCCGTGAGTATGCTCATTAAGACAACACCAACCCAGCCTAGTTGGTGATATACCGCTGTTGCAGCGCCAATTGCAGCAAACACCCCAAGCCCGATTGCATCTGCAACCCGAACATAGTCCATATGCCGCTCAACCCGATTGGCAAAGAAAAAGGCAACAAGCCCTGCGGCCATTGCCGTAAAGAAATACGTTTCGTTAGTAAAGGCAGCCGGTGGATGAACACCTAAAATCGCATCACGCATGATCCCGCCACCAAGGCTTGTGGCAAGTGCAAGTACGAGAATACCAAGTAAATCTAGGTGATATTTTGCGCCATCAAAGCCACCTGACAACGCGAAAACAAAGACCCCAAATAAATCGAAGTACAGCAACCATTCCATTAGGGATTAATCAGCCTTATTGAGCCAAGTCATATATTCGGAAACACCCTCAGCAACCGTTTTAAAAGGCTGATCATAGCCCGAGGCGCGCAAGGCACTCATATCCGCTTGAGTAAAGCTTTGATAGCGGCCCTTTAAAT
>NZ_LWFU01001114.1:0-729 GCF_001635135.1 Oleiphilus sp. HI0080 | reverse complement strand
GTTTATCGCTTTGAACATTAGCGGCTGCGTAGCCGGCTTGTATGCCCTTCTCGGTGCTGCTGAAATCAGTCAGCGTAATACCGTCTAGATTCGGTTTAATGAGTAAATCGGCTTCGCTGAGTAGGGCGCGCGCACGTTGTTGGTTCTCAAAAGTGAGGAAGTTGCTAAGTTGACCAAGTACATCAAACGTATTGTCGATGTCCTTTGCAGGTAAGGGCAAAGAGCCGATATCTACGGCGATAACAATGTCGGCACCTAAATCTTTGGCGACACTCACAGGTAGGTTATTGGCAATACCGCCATCAACCAAAACGCGGCCATCAATCTCGATAGGACGCAATATTCCCGGTAGTGACATAGAGGCTTGCATTGCTGTCGCAAGGTCGCCTCTGTCTAGCACAATCTGCTCTCCGGTTTCGAGATCAGCGGCGACAGCGCGATAGCTCACAGACAAGTCATCAAAGCTCTTAAGCACTGGATAGGAGCCAAGCATCGACTCAATAAGGCGGCGCATCCCTTGTCCCTGAAAAATGCCTTTCGGTAGTTTAAAACCATCGGCGTCAAAGCCTATGCCGAGCTGGATCGGGTAAAGGTCATCATGGCGCTTGCGCCTGTTTGGTATGCGCGAACGGGGGAGATCGTCAACATAGCCTGAGTTCCAGTTCGCCTTGATAAAAAGCTGTTCGATTTCGGCTGCGCTTTTTCCACTGGAGTAGAGTCCCCCAACAA
>NZ_LWFU01001113.1:0-1290 GCF_001635135.1 Oleiphilus sp. HI0080 | reverse complement strand
CTCCCGAAACCCTTTGATCTCGAAGATGCCGTATCACTCTCTAAGCGTGCGATTGCCCACTCTCAAGAACAGCGCGCTAAAAACAACGACGTCTCGGCAACCAAAGTCAGTGAAAGTACCGAAATTATCGGCGAAGCACCCGCCATGCAGGAAGTGTTTCGCGCAATTGGTCGACTCTCCCACTCCAATATAACGGTGTTGATCAACGGCGAATCGGGCACTGGTAAAGAGCTTGTCGCCAAAGCGCTGCACCAGCACAGCCCCAGAGCAAGCGAGTCCTTTATCGCGCTAAACATGGCCGCCATTCCAAAAGACCTGATTGAATCGGAACTCTTTGGCCACGAAAAAGGCGCCTTTACTGGTGCTGGCGGCCAACGNACAGGTCGCTTTGAGCAAGCGAACGGCGGTACGTTGTTTCTCGATGAAATTGGGGACATGCCCGCAGATACCCAAACCCGCTTATTACGAGTGCTCGCTGACGGTGAGTTCTACCGGGTAGGCGGCCATACGCCAGTAAAAGTCGACGTTCGAATCATTGCGGCAACACACCAAAATTTAGAACACCTAGTTAACGAAGGTTCGTTTCGAGAAGATCTCTTTCATCGCTTAAACGTGATTCGCATCCACCTTCCAAAGCTTTGTGATAGAAGGGAAGACATCCCCAAGCTAATGCACTTTTTCTTAAGTCGCGCAGCAGAGGAACTTGCCGTAGAGCCAAAGGTTCTCCGACCAGAGACCGAAGATTATTTGAGCGCATTACCGTGGCCAGGCAATGTAAGACAGCTTGAGAATACCTGTCGCTGGTTAACAGTAATGGCAAGTGGTCGAGAGATCCATGTGTCAGATTTGCCTCCCGAGCTACTACAACACAGCGATGTCTCGCTCACCGGAAGTACTTGGCAAGAGGGATTACGCAAATGGGCCGACCAAGAGTTGAAAAAAGGTCAAAGCGCCATTCTAGATACAGCCGTCCCAGAGTTTGAGCGTATCATGATTGAAACAGCGCTCAGTCATACGAGCGGGCGCCGACGGGATGCTTCGATACTGCTGGGCTGGGGAAGAAATACCCTTACTAGAAAAATCAAAGAACTCGGCATGTCCGCCGATGAAGAAGGCGATGAAGAATAGCGTCTGAAGATTGAACTTTATGTAGTAACAGGGGTGTTCGTCTTGCTAGAAATGCTGGACGAAACATGCCCTGCAACAAACAGAAGAGAGATACTTTAAACCCCAGGCATTCACGGTAGAGAGAGCCATTACGCACTGACAGAACGCTAACCGCAACCTATT
>NZ_LWFU01001112.1:0-761 GCF_001635135.1 Oleiphilus sp. HI0080 | reverse complement strand
GGTTCAAAAATTTTATGGTAGAGGTTGGAGGCGAGGTCAGAGTTTCTGGCCATAACGCAGAGGGCAATCACTGGCGCCTTGGTATCGAACAACCTGATATTCTTCGACGAAAAGCGTATAATATCGTTCATATAAGTGATGTTTCGATGGCGACTTCAGGTGATTATCGAAACTTCATAGATGGCCCTGATGGGCGCTACTCCCACACAATCAACCCTAAAACAGGGTATCCCGTTTCTAGTCAGATCGCTTCTGTTTCAGTGATCATGAAGGATTGTGCAAGCGCTGATGCGTGGGCAACAGCTTTGTTGGCGATGGGGAAGAAGAAGGCTCTGTACATAGCTCAAGAGCAAGACTTGGCCGCATTTTTTATATTTCGAGAGAAAGACGGTTTTAGCTCCCGTGCAACGATAAAGATGCTTAGTTACATTCATTAAGTAGCTTCAATGTTTGAGAGGTTTTAGCGATGGAATTATTTTTGGTTGTTTTTGCCTTTATGGCGGTTTTGATTACTTTGATGGCTATTGGCGTGATCTTCAACAATAAGCCGATTAGTGGTTCATGTGGGGGTATGAGTGCATTGGGTATGGATGTCGCGTGTGATATTTGCAAGGGCGATCCGGCCAAATGCGACAAAGAGTCAGATGAGGCAGGCAAAGGTAAGACTAGTTTGGCCTATGAGGCTGAGACCAAAGTCTAAAGTTAGTCTATGCTAAAAAATGATATAAGTTGTTGAATTGTAAATTTAAAATAGAAGGAAA
>NZ_LWFU01001111.1:0-661 GCF_001635135.1 Oleiphilus sp. HI0080 | reverse complement strand
ATCCGAAAAGCTTGCTTAAGTTCGACTCCAGCGAGAAAACTACTGCGAGGCTGAAAAAGTGGCCTCAAGTATATGGAAAACGGAACAACCGACTTGTAAGAATGATTGAAGCGGCCTCTGGCGTAAATGTAGAGGATAGTGTGACTAAAGATCGCGTTAACCGAGTTTTACAGGCAGCTTGGACCGTTCTGACATCTGAGTGCAAAATATTAAAGCCGGCTGTTGGCACAAGTAGCTTTCAGCTAGATAGAGCCGAAGTAGCTTTTGGTACCTTGGATAAGGGGTGGATATGCCCAGTCACCCACCGGATACTTGACGTGACTTTGAAAGGAGTTACCCCTTATCTACCTTATAACTTCCGGGAAACTGAGTTCATCTCAAGACCCGTGGAAATCGATATTTATGAGGTCGACGAATCAAAGTTTTCGAGTCGTGAAGAACGGCTCGCGCATACTCGGGAATGGTTGGCCTCTAGCGCCCGCGTGAGTGCTTTAAGGAAGGAGAACTTGTGGACGGATGTTTCTGATAAAGTGGTTGAGGGTGCGGCATTTTATCGAGCGGTTGAGCATTCTGCTCAGCTGCCGGCTTCGACTCTTCAGTCCTACGAAGCCAAGTTTAAAGCAGGAAAGGTCAATGTCCTTTCATGCTCTACCACAATGGA
>NZ_LWFU01001110.1:0-976 GCF_001635135.1 Oleiphilus sp. HI0080 | reverse complement strand
GCCGAGGCGGCTCTCTTTCGTAACTGATCAAGCGTGTCGTTTAGAGTGTGTAACGTGGCAGACAGCTCAGAATGCTCCGAATTCGATTCGCGATCATTTGGTTGCGTTGGATCAACCTCGTTCTCGTTGTCTTCCGCTTTCGCATTATTTTTTGACTCTTCGGCAAGTTGTTTTGAGCGAACATCGCATTGGTAGAAGAGATCTTGATACTGTTTCGTCTCGTCTTCAGTGGCGATCGCACTCAGCGTTACCCACTTCTGAGTAAGACTCTCTAGTTTCGCGCTGTACAGGTTAGTATCCTCTGTACTTGCGTGTTCGCGTAGGTTGCTCAACAGAGTGAGTAGTTGTTCGCGTTGTTCTTGGGCGAGTTTTTTGCGTTCACGGATGGCGCTTAGCTTCGCTTTGGCAATTTGGAAAACGTTTTTGTCTTTTGAGCGCGCAACATCAATGACCTGTTGAAGGTTTTGTTCCGTTTCGATGAGTTCGGTCGCAGCTTGGCGCACGCGGCTAAGGTTCGCTTTGCTTGCGATTGCCAGAAGGGCTTGCTCATCTTGCAAGCGAGCTAAACCGTTCATAAAGTCATTTTGCGACTCGGAGGCAATGATAATTTCAGCCAATAGTTGGTCGTTTTGAATTAAATCAAACAGACTTAGCCCTAACTGCTTGCTTTGTTCTGCTGTGATTTCAAGCGCTTGCGATTTGTCTTCTTCTTTTAAGGAAGCGTAGTGCTTGATAATCGTTGCTGGGTCTGAGAGTCGTTTAAGCGCAGCAATACGAACATCTGCTGCCGCATCATTGAGCATAAGCTGGACGAGCGTCTGTTGCTCTTCGTTGTTGGCTGAATTCAGGTCTGCAATAGCATTTTTGCGTACTTCTGAAGAGGTGTGTTGCCACTTGGGCTTAAAAAGCTTTGATAAAAAACTGGCCATGAGGGTCCCTGCTTTTTCGAACGCGAGCCATAGTGGTTTCGCGATAG
>NZ_LWFU01001109.1:0-1004 GCF_001635135.1 Oleiphilus sp. HI0080 | reverse complement strand
AGACCTTTCACCCATCCTCGTTTTTCTTGTTTTGCAGGTGCTGGGCATCGTCTTGAATGGCCTAAGCCAGCAATTTGGTATGTCTTTTTCTCTGCTTTAGTGTTCTAGATCTCTTAACCGACCTGATCTGCTACACAATTTCACGTATGCGCCGTGGGAATTTCGCAAAGCTATCTATACTCAAGTAATCAGTAGTAGATAGGTAGTAGGCTGAAATGGTCATGGCTCATAACGCTAGTTCGCTCGACAAAATAGACAGTTTCCACAATTGGAAGCATGGTTTACTTGAGCAGATAGACGCGTATCGGCATTGGTTGTCTGAAACTCAGATGGCGTCAGAGGATATGCTGAATCGCTTAGTAAGGGCGAGTGAAGCACTCCAGAAAGATGAGTTGACGATTGCCTTTGTTGGCGAATTTTCGCGTGGCAAAACAGAGCTGATCAACGCCTTGCTACTTTCAGATTTTCAACAGCGTATTTTGCCCTCGAAAGCAGGACGCACAACGATGTGTCCGACCGAGCTGTTTTATGATCGGGTCCGAGACACGTCTTACCTAAGACTCCTGCCAATCGAAAGTCGACGTTTGAACCTAACCATTTCTGAGATGAAAGAGAAAGTGGATCTCTGGAATGAATTCTCAATTGAAAATGACCATCCTGAAACGATGGCCGCGGTCTTGCAAAAAGTCGCGGAGGTCGTTTCCGTTGAAGAAAGTGAGGCAAGAGCGCTTGGTTTCAGCGGAAGCTCTCTTGAGCGCGATCCTGTGAATCCGGAGAAGGTGCTTATTCCTCGATGGCGACATGCCGAGCTTAGTTTTAAACATCCCTTGCTTGAGCAGGGTCTGCGCATACTTGATACGCCCGGATTGAACGCATTGGGCTCAGAGCCCGAACTCACAGTAAGCATGATTCCAAACGCTCAGGCAGTGGTATTTATGCTTTCTGCCGACGCAGGTGTGACGGCCAGTGATATGCAGATGTGGACCGATCACATTGCAAAAACG
>NZ_LWFU01001108.1:0-913 GCF_001635135.1 Oleiphilus sp. HI0080 | reverse complement strand
GCGTATTGCATTAACGATGCGCCTGAGTGATTCGGTCTCAGAACAGGCAAAACAAGACAGACAGGATAGAGGCGGGATTAAAACGGATAGAGCCAATAAATTGCCAAAACAAAAAGGCGCTAAGCAGGCTCCGGTCAACAATGCTTTTGCCTCTGCATTTGCCAAAGCAAAAAAGAAATAGCCCTGTTCGCCCCGATTGATTCATCGTAGTATGTTTACGCGCTGGAAGTGCTTTAAAAGGACAAGAAAATGACAATATCAACTTCGTCGCATGGTCATGGATATCAGGCACTCCTTAGCTATCTAAACGACTCAAACACGAGACTCATTTCGAGAGGACTCGAAAAAGAGGGCCTGCGTGTCACGCCCGACTTTTCGATCACCCAATCAGACCACCCTGACGCGCTGGGCCACCCTCTTACACATAGCTCAATCACTACGGATTACTCGGAAGCCTTACTTGAGCTCATCACCTCCGTGCAAACAACGCGTCAGGGCTTGATTTCAGAGCTTGAGGCAACCCACAAGTTTGTACTTAACAACATCGGCGATGAAAGCCTTTGGGCGGGCAGCATGCCTTGCCGACTCGATGGCAATGACAGCATTCGTATCGCCGAATATGGCGATTCCAACATTGGCCAACTGAAGCATGTTTATCGCAAAGGGCTTGATGTTCGATACGGGCGTATCATGCAGAGCATCGCAGGACTACACTTCAACTTTTCATTGTCTGACGAGTTTTGGAACACGCTCAAAGATGCAGAGAAAAGTCCTGCGACGCTGCAAGAGTTTAAATCTCAGAAGTACTTTGCGTTAACACGAAACTTTCGCCGCTACAGTTGGTTATTGATGTATCTGTTTGGCGCATCGCCGGCGCTCGACCAAAGCTTTTTAGAGGGACGCAAACACGATT
>NZ_LWFU01001107.1:0-971 GCF_001635135.1 Oleiphilus sp. HI0080 | reverse complement strand
GGTAGAGATAAGCTCGAGGAACTGGAGGTCGTTGTGGTGCATGCGCAGCCTGACTGGACGTTGGCGCAGGTCGATTCCGATCCAGAAATGGTCGCCGATCGACTACTGCAAGAAGTTGCGTCACTCATAGACAAACCGGTTAAAGAGTTGCGTGATTGTATTTTGACAAAGCACGTACATCGCTGGTTGTATGCGCGTCCAAAGGCTGCTTATCGCCTGGCGAGTGGCTATCTCTCAAGCGCCGCAGATAACTTGCTCATCTGTGGTGATTACTTTACCGTTAACTCAGAGTTTGGCGTGGAATCTGCTTTCCTCAGTGCGCATGCCTTACTTGGCATGGAGAGCGGAGCAAAGTAACAAAAGTGCAGTCGTTGAGGGGCCATTTCCTAACAAGATGATGGCATGCCTTAAACCATCTGCGTCGCTGATACGTAAGTGCTGGTAACGAAACAAAGGTGCGGCATGAGAATAAGCCGCAGTGAAAGGAAGTTGGAGAAATGTATGGGGTTAGACAAGTCTCAGCCGAGACGGGACGTCCGGACTATCGTTCGCTCTGTTGTGCGCTGGTTTGACTCTGAGGCGTCTGCGCCGGACGAAGGAGAGAGTCCGTTCAGGATAAATTGGGTTCGGTGTATCCCGTTTCTTATTGTCCATATCGCCTGCTTGAATATTATTTGGCTCGGCTGGAGCCCCGTCGCAGTTGTTGTTTGTCTCGCTTTTTTCTGGTTAAGAATGTTCGCGATTACCGCGGTGTACCATCGCTATTTCTCTCACCGCTCTTATAAGATGAACCGTGGCTGGCAGTTTTTTTTCGCGGTGATTGGAGCATCCTCTGCGCAGCGTGGACCGCTTTGGTGGGCGGCGCATCATCGCAATCATCACAAGTTTTCTGATCAAGAAAATGATTTGCATTCGCCTATCAATCATAGATTTTGGTGGAGCCATGTCGGCTGGTTCTTGAGCAATAAGGG
>NZ_LWFU01001106.1:0-5353 GCF_001635135.1 Oleiphilus sp. HI0080 | reverse complement strand
GGCCTAAGTACGGAGGGCTCCCATGGAACAATTATCCAATAACATATTTGAACTACAGTATGCGATGGACACCTTTTATTTCTTGGTGTGCGGCGCATTAGTAATGTGGATGGCGGCAGGTTTTGCCATGCTTGAAGCAGGTCTTGTTCGCGCTAAGAACACGACTGAAATCTTAACCAAAAACGTCGCGCTATTTGCGATCGCATGTACGATGTATCTCGTCTGTGGTTACGACATCATGTACGGCGGAGGTCTCTTCCTTGCAGATGTAGACAGCGTAGCATCAATGGACGAAGCAGCAGTAGCAGCGGTACTTGCATCTGCAACTGAAGCTGGCTTCGGCGACATGGGTGAGTACTCAGGTGCTTCTGACTTCTTCTTCCAGGTAGTATTCGTTGCAACAGCAATGTCTATTGTTTCTGGTGCAGTTGCTGAGCGTATGAAGCTTTGGGCTTTCCTAGTATTCGCAGTTGTCATGACTGGTTTCATCTATCCAATGGAAGGTTCTTGGACTTGGAACGGTGATGCAGTATTCGGCTTGTACGAGCTTAGCTACAGCGACTATGCTGGTTCTGGTATCGTTCATATGGCGGGTGCAGCAGCAGCCCTTGCAGGTGTAATCCTTCTTGGTGCACGTAAAGGCAAATACGGTCCTAACGGCGAAGTGAACGCGATTCCTGGAGCTAACCTTCCTCTTGCAACGCTTGGTACATTCATCCTTTGGATGGGCTGGTTCGGTTTCAACGGCGGTTCTACTTTGAAGCTTGGCGGCATCGGTGTAGCTAACGAAGTTGCTAGCGTATTCCTTAACACCAATGCAGCAGCAGCTGGTGGTTTGATCGCAGCTCTACTTGTAGCGCGCATCCTATTCGGTAAAGCAGATCTTACAATGGCATTGAACGGTGCTCTTGCTGGTCTAGTTGCGATTACCGCTGAACCTGCTGATCCATCTCCACTTCTTGCTACTATCATCGGTGCAATCGGTGGTGTGATCGTAGTGTTCTCAATCGTAACGCTCGACAAGCTTAAGCTTGACGATCCAGTCGGTGCGATCTCTGTACACGGTGTTGTTGGTCTTTGGGGTATCTTCGCGGTTCTTCTATCAGACGCAGACGCTACGTTCATGGGTCAGCTAGTAGGCGCATTGACTATCTTCGTATGGGTATTCGTAACAAGCTTGATCGCTTGGGGCGTCATCAAAGCAGTGATGGGTCTTCGAGTATCAGAAGAAGAAGAGTACGAAGGTGTCGACCTTTCAGAGTGTGGTATGGAAGCGTACCCAGAGTTCACTAAAGACTAATTCGTCCTTAGCCAACTCGTATAAAAAAGGCTCCCAAATGGGAGCCTTTTTTCTGCCTATAATTAAAAACTAGTTCTTTAGAAACTTGCGCATGAGTTCTGCTGTATATTCAGGCACTTCTATCATGGCAACGTGTCCAATTCCCTCAAGAACAACTTTTTGTGAATTCGAAACAAGCGCTGCATATCGATCAATATTTTTCACATTAATCGCTTTGTCTTGGTCTCCCCATATGATCAGCGTTGGCGCCGAAATGTTCTTGTACTCTTTTTCTAGACCAAGCTCCATATCTGAACGAATATCCGCAAAGATCTTTTTGTTTATTTCAGCGCGAGAAACAGACACCTCAGCCTCCGCTTTTGCGATTGCCGCCGGAATAAACGGTTGCTCAGACATGACAAAATCCAAAAGCGTGTAAAACTGCTCCTCACTCTCTGGGATCAACGGATTCTTTCCTTCTTTTAGCAGAGCGTCCATTTCGGATGGAAAATCATGCACCCCTGCAGGACTTATGAGTGTCATACTTAGTACTTGCTCAGGATGCCTCGCCGCATAAAGTGACGAAATTGCGCCGCCCATTGAATTTCCAACCAAATGAAAACGCTCAACGCTTAACTTGGCCATTAACTCATTCACAAAAGCAACCTGGTCTGCAATATGGTAGCTCCCTGCTATATCACGGATATTTTCACCATGGCCCAACAAGTCCGGGGCGATAACGCGATACTCATCACCGAACTGCTGAGCAAGACGCAACCAATTCACTTTGCTGCCACTAAAGCCATGCAGCATCAGCATGACTGGTGCATCTACCTCATTGTCAAAAACAGCAATCTGCTGCCCTCTCATCGCAACCAGTCTATGCTTCAGCCCCGCTTTATCGGCCTCCATCGACATCGCCCAGTCACGAAACTCAACGCGGTATTCATTACTAACAATATTAAAACCCAGAACGATTACCGCCAGCACAGCGACAGACACAAGTAATTTCTTCACATTATCTTCCTTATAGAACAGTTAAATTCGCACTTACTTGGCAAAAACCAAGGCATGCTAGTGGACAGAGAATAGCCAGACTATGGTAAGCTCCATGCTGAGTTGATATTTGTGGCCAATAACAAAGATAGAATTATGCCGACAAGATCCGTTTTAGGTTTAACCTACACTGCCCAGCTTTTCAAATCCAAGGGATTAGAAAGCGATGCCATACTAGACCAACATGGTCTAAATAAAGACCGCATTGACCCCAACGCACGCATCACGCGCAGCAAAGAGCTTGAGGTCTATCAAGATCTGTTCAAGCTCCATCCGGACCCGCTCATTGCACTTGGCATAGGCCCTTATCTCGGGCCTGCAGGTTACGGGCCCTTCGCGATGTTACTCGCCAGCTGCAAAGATGGCTATGAAAGCTGCCAAATGGGCATTCGATATCAGGCTATGGGCTACATGTATGGAGAAGTAAGTTTTGAACTTGCGCCTGAACATTCGTCCTTTCGAATTGATCCAGCCATGCTCCCTGAAGATGTACGAGAGTTTATCGTTTATAGAGATATGGCTGGCTGCGTAAAGCTAATGCGCGATATCTATTTAATGAACGGTGTTGAGTTTATTATTTCCGAAGTCCACATGACGGCAAAGCCAAAGAAACAGGACCTCGACAAATTTAGCAGCGCGTTTGGCTGCACAGTTAAATTTGGCATGCCAAGTAATCGTATTGTTATTCCCACCAGCGTACTAAAAACACCGTTCCCACAGGCAAACAAAAATGCATTCGATATGTATCGGGAGCAATGCGAGCACATTCTTTACGAATCCAGCCAACAGGAAGAAACGCTCGCAGATGCCCTAAAAAGCTATCTGATTATGTTTAGCTATGACATACCAAAAGCGAAAGAAGCCGCTCAAACGTTTGGTATGTCTGAGCGCACCTTACGCAGAAAGCTCAGTGATGAAAGTAGCAGTTTTCAGGCTGTATTGGACGATGTGCGATTTGAAAAAGCGAAGCGCTGGTTAGGGGATTCCTCGCTAAGCATTGAGCTGATTGCACTAAAACTTGGCTATCAGGAAGCAGCGGCGTTTAATCATGCCTTTAAGCGCTGGAGTTCGCTTAGCCCCTCGCAATATCGAAAAAATCACTCTTCTAGCAAGTAACCGATGGCTTTTTTCAGGCGGGCAATATGCCCAGGATGAAAGCCCTGAAAAGAGCCAATCACCTCTCCTTTCTGGTCAATCAAAAAGGAAGAAGGTAGCCCAACCAGATTATAAGCTCGCTGAGTTTTACCTGTCAGTTCAGAGAGGATCGTATAATCAACGGGGAATTTTTGGAGGAAGTCGCGAGCCTCTTGAGGGCTCTCATCCAGATTGATCGCGATCACTTGAAAGTCTTCGGGATCATACTCTTTTTGTAAGGCATCTAAAGCGGGGAGTGATTGCTGACATGGGCCGCACCATGAAGCCCAAAAATCGAGATAAACCACCTTTCCACGATAGTCAGTCAAACTGTGCTGACCAGAACCATCGAGAGCCGGTAGTCGAAAGTCAGGTGCCTGTCCGCTCCCCAACACGATGCCGGAAAACACAAACGTAAAGAGAAAAAATAGCGATCTGAACATGCTAGCACTCAAGCCAAGGTTTTGAGATTAGAACAAAGCCAGGCAAGTTGGTTCCTGAACTAGTCGCAGGAACCCGAACATCCACTTAAGTCTTTTAGCGCTTCCAAGTCCAGAATATTCAGGTCTGTGCGTTTCACCTCGATCAAACCATCTTTTTGGAAACGCTTGAATAATCGACTGATCGTCTCCGGCGCCATATTCAGGTGATTTGCAATATCTCGGCGCGCCATCATCAAATGAAAACGCGTCTCTGAATAGCCTCGTTGCTTGTAACGAGCGGACAGCGCAACAAGGAATGCCGCAAGTTTCTGATCAACACTATGCTCATGCAATTTGGTAAAGGAGTTATGTACTTCTTTACTCATTAGACTAAAAAGGTGCTGTTGAAGGCCAGGAACCTTCGTTGCAAGATTCTCAAGGTCTTTGTAACGAATCGCACAGAGACTAGACGTACCCAACGCCACCGCAGCGGAACCATGGACACTACTGTATATCGCGTCTAAGCCAAAGAGCTCACCCGGCAAATGAAAACTTGCGATGTGCTCAGAGCCTTGTGCATCGTTCAATACGGTTTTGAACATCCCAGACTTCACGGCAAAGATATACTCGAAAGGCTGCCCCGCCGAGTAAACTGTCTCGCCTTCTTGAAAAACCCGTCCAGTATCAACGATCTCTTCCAGAGAATTCATGTCGTCTCGATCAAGACCAACAGGCAGACAAATTTTGCCGAGAGAGCATTGACCACACTTAAGAAAACTTGCAGACGCAAGAGGGATAACTTGTTCCATGACCAACAGAATCTTCGTGATTAGATCGTCTTACTGTACCTGAGCGTTTTTTCGTTGTCACGACTCGGAGATCGTAAATAATGATCAAAGCACATCGCAATATTTCGAAGAAATACTCTGCCCAGCTCCGTTACCTGAAAACCAACCTCATCTGCTGCCAATAACCCATCGTGTTTAATGCGTTCTAACTGAGCCAATTCATGTTCGAAATACTGTTCGAAAACAAGATCATGCTCTGCACCAAATGCAGCATATTCAATGCGTTCACCGCACATAAGACGCTGAATCAGATCCGCTCTTACAACATCATCTCTCGACATCACAAGGCCTTTTGCGATCGGCAACACCTCTTTATCAAGCAACTTTGTATACGTGGCTAGATCGGTGGCATTCTGACTGTAACTCTCGTTAATGCGCGAGATTGAGCTAACACCGAGCCCAATTAAATCTGCCTCGGCATTTGTCGAATAGCCTTGAAAGTTTCTTTGCAAACTGCCATCTCGCTGCGCCTTGGCAAGGCTATCATCAGGAAGAGCAAAATGGTCCATGCCAATGTATTCATAGCCCGCCTTGCTTAAGCTAATAATACTATCACTTAGGATGGTGAGCTTATCAACGCTACTGGGCAGTTCCTCGGCCTTGATGAGTCTTTG
>NZ_LWFU01001105.1:0-867 GCF_001635135.1 Oleiphilus sp. HI0080 | reverse complement strand
CAAAACCCGCCAATAAAGCGGGTTTTGCTAACGAACGGGAGACTATTCCTCGCCTCCGGATTTGCTTACGAACATATCGTAAACAGCCTCAACCGACCAAGAACCCGGCTTTTGGCTTGGCGGGTATTCTTTGAACGTCGCAAGAAACTCGGCAGTCGTCGATAGGCCTAGATAGATATAAGGCGCTTTGTCTATCATCCAATCATAGTACGAGTTTGAGTTTTCTTCTGCACGACCCCAAGGATCACGCCGTAAATTAGTCACCTTAGGCATACGTAGCATTGTGAACGGCTCCGTCCAAAGTGCCATGGTTTTTCCTCGGTTCTCTGCGTAAGTCATCTTCCAATCACCAACACGGATACCAACTGGGAATGCTTCATCGTTTAAGTAGTGATAGACATCTCGCGGACCTTCTTTTACTTCTCCAGTGAGATACGGAAGGAAGTTATAGCCATCAAGATGGATCTTCGATTTCTTCTTGCCGAACGCTTTACCCTTCAGCATGTCGGCCTTCAGGTTTGAATCGCCGGCAGCTGCAGCGAAGGTCGGCATCCAATCGAGGTGCGCCATAATCTCATTAGAGATACTGCCCGCCTTGATCTTTCCAGGCCAACGAACCATCGCAGGTACCCGGTACGCACCTTCGTAGTTACTGTTTTTCTCACCACGGAAAGGCGTGATACCAGCGTCAGGCCACGTGTTGAAGTGAACCCCATTGTCCGTTGAGTACATAACAATCGTGTTATCTGCGATCTTCAAGGCGTCTAGTTGATCAAGCATTTCACCCACCAACTGATCATGACGTACCATCACATCGTTATAGAAACCTTGACCTGAAAGACCCACATTCTTCTCAGCAATATGCGT
>NZ_LWFU01001104.1:0-1036 GCF_001635135.1 Oleiphilus sp. HI0080 | reverse complement strand
GGCACTATTCGACGCGACCGAAAAACTGTAAACGTAAAGTTGTTCATCGTACAAATAAGAAACAAAGCCGGAGCTCGCGCCTGTCATGTGTATTCCAAGCGATGTAATAGAGTTGGCCGCTGAATGAGAAACAAAATTTATACGCGGGTAAATCTGATCCCCACTTGCGCAGCGCAAATAAACACCCTGCAGTGACGCAGTTTCTTTGTAAGACCAAGTAGCACAATACTCATTACCAAAGATACTGGTCGAAAAATCAAGTACGTCGTTTGAGACATTGCTACCTCCGTCAACTCCATCAACATAATCTAAGCGCACAGCTTGACCGACAAGAGATTGGCTGTCTTGATTAAACTCTTTGATATATAAAAGTGAAAGCGCGTCAATAGCCTGACTTTGTTGTAACCAAGCAACGTATCCCTGATCATCCGCAGACACAAAATCTACTTTGGATACATTGAAGCCATTTGAAAGAAAGTCGTTATTAACATCGACAAAAGAGCGCCATTCTCCATCAGCGGTGCCAAACTCAATAGAGTTTGGAGATGCAAAATTACCTGTAGTAACGGAGCCATCAATAGGTGAAATGCTCTCTATTGGCGATAAATCTCGTATCCCGGCACCAAACTCTAACGAATAGAGAGACCATAGCGCTAGGCGACCTTGGGGCTCGACGAATACCGTGGTCGCAGGGACTTCATCAATCACGGTACGTGTCTCAGTGTTCTTAACGCCATCCTCGTCGATTGTTTCGCGTACTACTTCTGTGCGCGAGCGCGTAAAAATGACTTGTGACTCTGTTAGATTGATCGCTCTCTTATCGACATCGAAGCGATTAAAATCTTTCGACCCCAATAACGAAGTTTCAAAAATATTCCGAGACTTTAACGAGTTAAGCGTAACGTTTTCACTGAGCGTAGAAGAATCAAGCAATTCGTCATAGTCGAATCTAAATTGGGAATTTGTGGGAACCAACGTAGCCGCAACTTCAGGTGGCTCTACGCTACGTACGCGAGGCGCAACATTATCCACTTCG
>NZ_LWFU01001103.1:0-733 GCF_001635135.1 Oleiphilus sp. HI0080 | reverse complement strand
ATCTTTTAGGTCTTGGGCTGCGACCACGACGATGAGTCCTGCATTATTCAATGCTTGTGCACATTTATTCAGTGCTTCCGAGCTCAATTCGTCTGCGCTAATGCAAATGGTGGTTTTACCAGCATCGAAGAGGCGTCGTTCTATCGCTCTTGCAAGCTCATTACCTTTTGAGCCAGTGGCCAGAATAGTTCTGCCGGTATGGCCGTAGCGACGCGTTTTTTCATCAGCGGTTACCGGAGTCCAATCATCACTAGCTGAATGATCAGTTTCTTCAACGATCATTCCTGCGCCCACCGTTACGTTACTAAGTCGGTCGATTAGAATGAATGAGCCGGTGTACTTGCTTTGATCATAAGGGTCAAAAACCACTTGTTGACTGAGCATAAGTTCGCACTTCGCGATTGTGTTCAGGTTGAGTTCTGTCGCCGGCTGCTCTTCAAATGTGTTTACATCAACGGCATGTTCAATTCTTCGAATAGATCCTGATGATGTGCTTGAACCTAGCTTAATATCGATTAGCTTTCCTGGTGAGATTGCGTCTTCGCTCATCCAGACAATGTTGGCTAAAAAGCTTTGGCTAACGCTAGGAATACTGTCTGATTTAACTAAAGTGTCGCCGCGCGAAACGTCAATCTCATCGTTTAGTGTGAGCGTAATTGCCTGTCCTGCAAAGGCGCTGCTTATGTCGCCATCATAGGTAACAATTGATTTCACGGTACTTCGCTTGTTCGAG
>NZ_LWFU01001102.1:0-850 GCF_001635135.1 Oleiphilus sp. HI0080 | reverse complement strand
CAACGATTCTTCGTGGTGGTTCCGAGGCGATTCATTCGAATCAAGCTGTGGCAGCGTGTATTGCAGAGGGGCTCAAAATAGCAGGTCTGCCCGAGACAGCTGTGCAGGTAGTCGAGACGACTGATCGTGCGGCAGTAGGTGAGATGATTACCATGCCTGAGTATGTTGATGTCATTGTACCTCGCGGAGGCAAGGGCTTGATCGAGCGTATCAGTCGTGATTCAAAAGTAACCGTGATTAAACATCTGGATGGGATTTGTCACGTCTATCTTGATGAGTTTGCAGACGCGGAAAAAGCACAGAGCATAGCGATTAATGCGAAGACCCATCGTTACGGTACATGCAATACGATGGAAACCTTGCTCGTTGACGCAGCAAGGGCGAAAGAGCTTCTTCCGCGTTTAGAAGCTGCATATAACGACATAGGTGTTGAGCTTCGCGGATGCTCGAAAACGCAAGCGATTCTTTCCAATTGCGTTGCAGCAACTGAGCAGGATTGGGAAACGGAATATTTGGCGCCAATACTGTCGATTAAGGTTGTCAGTTCGCTTGATGAGGCGATAGCGCATATTAATCGTTATGGTTCGCACCACACCGACTCTATCGTTACAGAGAATTACACTCGTGGTCGTGAGTTTTTGACTCGTGTTGACTCGAGCTCGGTGATGATTAACGCCTCTACGCGCTTTGCGGATGGGTTTGAATACGGGCTGGGGGCGGAGATTGGAATTTCTACGGATAAAATTCATGCGCGCGGGCCAGTTGGTCTTGAGGGGCTAACATCAGAGAAGTATGTTGTTCTTGGTGACGGGCACGTGCGTAGTTAGTCATTAATGAAGATTATTTTCGG
>NZ_LWFU01001101.1:0-689 GCF_001635135.1 Oleiphilus sp. HI0080 | reverse complement strand
TTTAAGGATTAGATCATGAGTTATTTCGTAACCGGTGGAACCGGCTTCATCGGACGTTTTTTAGTGGAAAAGCTTCTTGCGCGCGGTGAGAAGATTTACTTGCTAATGCAAGATACCAGCATGCATAAATATGATGCATTGTTAGAGCGTCTTGGTGCGACTTCGAAGCAAGTTATTGCAGTGAATGGCTCGCTCACTAAAAAGAATCTTGGTATTTCCAAAGCAGATATGGACAAGCTCAAAGGTGACGTTACGAATTTTTATCACCTCGCCGCTATCTATGATTTATATGCTCCTGCAGAGGTGCAAGAAGCCGTCAACATTGAAGGTACACGCAACGCTATTGCTGCCGCTAAAGCGATGAAAGCAGGGTGCTTCAACCACGTCAGTTCAATCGCCGCTGCAGGTTTGTATCGTGGTATTTTCCGTGAGGATATGTTTGAAGAGGCGCAAAAACTAAACAACCCATACCTAAAAACCAAGCACGAATCTGAGAAAATTGTTCGAGAGGAGTGCAAGGTGCCTTGGCGCGTATACCGCCCTGGTATGGTGGTTGGACACTCTAAAACAGGCGAGATCGATAAGGTTGATGGCCCGTATTACTTTTTCAAAATGCTGCAAAAAATTCGCAGTGCAATCCCTCAGTGGATGCCTACAGTAGGTATCGAGGGCGGGCGTATGAACATCGT
>NZ_LWFU01001100.1:0-808 GCF_001635135.1 Oleiphilus sp. HI0080 | reverse complement strand
GAAGAGCGCATTGCCCACTCCATGCATGGCTATTTTCTTCGTGCTGGCGATCCAAAGCGCCCTATCCAATACGAAGTACAAACGCTTCGAGATGGCGGAAGCTTTTCGGCTCGGCGCGTCATTGCGCGTCAACATGATAAGGAGATCTTCACTCTCAATGCGTCATTTCAAGCGCCTGAAACAGGGTTTGAACATCAGATTGATATGCCTGATGCCAAAGAGCCAGATGTGCTACTTTCAGAGCTAGAGATGCGTCGACGTTTTAAACACCAGATACCTGAAAAACTACGAGAGCAGTTTACGCGTGATCGGCCGATCGAGATCCGTCCTGTCAACCCAGTAAACTACTCAAAACCAGATATACGAGAGCCCTATAAGCAAAACTGGTTTCGGGCAGTAGGAGATCTTCCCGATGACCAGTATTTGCATCAATGCATTTTGACTTACGCATCAGACTTCGGGCTCTTAGGCACAAGTATGCTTCCTCATGGCGTGAGCTTTGCGCAAAAAGGCATGCAGGTTGCGAGCATTGATCATGCTCTATGGTTCCACCGTCCATTTCGCGTGGATGAATGGCTTTTGTACGACATGGATAGCCCAAGTGCATCGGCTGGTCGAGGTTTCAATCGAGGAAATATTTACAACCAAAAGGGCGAGTTAGTTGCATCCGTGTGTCAAGAAGCACTGATTCGACAGAAACCCGAAAAGTCAGCGCAATAAACTTGCGCTACGCTGTTTTCAAGGCGATTATAAAGATCATGAAGATTAGATGAACAAAGGAGTACGGCCATGAGTGGTGCTGAAGAAA
>NZ_LWFU01001099.1:0-688 GCF_001635135.1 Oleiphilus sp. HI0080 | reverse complement strand
ATAGACACAACGAAAATCACAACGATCTGTCACGGACATACGAACGTAGCTCACGCTCCGCCCAAAGCGATCCACGAGTCTGGTTTGTTGCCTACTAATCATGTCGGCCATAGGAGCTTCTGTTATCCAAACGAATCGAGCGAAGTTGAATCAACAACGCGCAAAGTCTTCTTTAATCTTTTAAGCTGTTGGCTCGTTAGCACTGCCAATTTGAGGGGCATAATAACTTCCGCTTTTTCCACCATGCTTCTCGAGCAGCCGCACACCATCAAGCACCATCGCCTTGTCAACCGCTTTACACATATCGTAAACCGTTAGACCGGCAACACTGACGGCGGTTAACGCCTCCATTTCAACGCCAGTTTGGGCATCCAGCTTACAGCGTGAAACAATTCGTAAGATGCCTTTGTCGCCTTTCTTTTCAGGTTCAAAATCAATAGTGACCGAACTAAGGTTAAGACCGTGACACAATGGAATAAGTTCCGAACACTTCTTTGCCGCCATAATGCCTGCGACACGACATACGGCAAGCACATCGCCCTTTTGGATTTGATCGCTCATAATGAGGTCAAGTGTACTTGCCTCCATTTGAACGAAGCCCTCAGCAATTGCAACACGCCCAGTCACGGCTTTATCAGAGACGTCAACCATATGCGCATTCCCTGAGGCGTTTACATGGGTAAGCTTA
>NZ_LWFU01001098.1:0-813 GCF_001635135.1 Oleiphilus sp. HI0080 | reverse complement strand
CTAGCGTTGTAAGCGCATCGAGAACACGATAACTTCCCTTGTTCTGTCCATACCGAGTTTCTACGCCGATAATTGCCGTAATGATCTCTTTAGGGACTCCAAACTCCGACTCTGCGCGCTCGAGCACAGCTGCATATTTGAGCATAAACTCTTTGCCGAAACGGATACGCTTCTCAGTTAAAAAGATCTTTGAATACTCTGCCCAATTGAGTCTCTTCTCCGCGGGCCGAGAAATGGCTTTCAAAATAGATTCTTTTCGCTCAGCCTGCTTCAGAGTATCCCGCAAAAACCCCTCTTCAAACCCGTGTTCATTAACCATCTTATCGATAAACGACTGCGCAAGAGGGTGCTCAGAATAATCCGCCCGAACCACTCCAGACGCAAAAACCATTAGCACCAAAAGACCGACAAACTTCATTTTCACACTACATCCGTTATCTTGAAGAAATGAGGGCTTAGTGTAGTGCGAGCTCAACATCCATGGCTACGATCATGGGCAACTTTCTAATTAAGATTTGGTAGGCTTTAGCGCGACAAAAATCGGCGATGAGTATGAATGGACATGATAACGCCGAAAGCCGCCATCAATGTAATGACTGAAGTACCGCCATAGCTGACTAGTGGAAGTGGAACTCCAACAACCGGGAGGATACCGCTCACCATACCAATGTTTACAAACACATAAACAAAGAACGTCAATATCAGGCTTCCAGCTAGCAATCGGCTATACGAATCCTGCGCTTTAACGGCGATATATAAGCCTCTTACAACAATTAAAAAATACAAGAACAACAGACCAAGCACGCCCAAAAA
>NZ_LWFU01001097.1:0-948 GCF_001635135.1 Oleiphilus sp. HI0080 | reverse complement strand
CTCCTACCACCCCGCCAACAAAAAGTGCTCACCGCGATATCAGCGGAGAGCATCAAACCTTTGCTCGAAAAACAAAAAACTTCGGTAATGACAAAACTGAGCCCAATTATCAGACATTGCTTTCACTCCCTTCTGAAGAGCAAAAGGAATTGTCTCGCCCAGGTCGCATGGCACGCTTGCATTCAGCAAAGTATAGAAACGAACAGGAAANTCAGTATCTGCCGCTAGACTGGAAAGCCCTATCCAAACTAGAAATAACAAGCGCTTTGACATACATACGTGACAGTGGGGGTCTTCAACCAATCGAGCAGTTCACCGCTTTACTAACTCTATTAATGAGCGCAACCCCAGACGACATACAAAACACAACGATTGTCGAAAGCACATTCGAGTCATCACCGAACATTCAACTTTGCACTGCTAGTAAAACCTGGACGCACGCTTATCCGGAAATAGAATCGAGGTTCATGCCTACGGAGAAGCAAGCTGAATTGCTTGCCCCCAACACTTCGAATGTGATTCTAACAATGCCAGATATCATGTACGATTTTCTACGTATTCATGAAACATCTATACCTGCACTTCTAGAACGATTAAAAACACAAGATGCTACCGCACTAGTCCGAAACACCTGCGCGAAAATCGCCTCAGGAACAGGAGCTAGAATCACACCTTTGAAACTACGCGCAGCTCTGTTCTTCACTGGAATGAAATTAACGTCAGATCCTATGCTGACGACTCACGCGATCGCAAATAACGAATTCGCGCCATCTGTCGAAGACTACTATTACAGCTCAGATTGCACGACGGTAGAGAAGACTTACCAAAACATCTGTGAGGAAGTTGGAGCCACTACTTGCTCACCTTTAAACAACGCTGCTGGGCTAAGAACTGGCTCACTCCTCTATTACCCGCCGAGCAAACATAATCATACTTTGCGAAAACTCA
>NZ_LWFU01001096.1:0-707 GCF_001635135.1 Oleiphilus sp. HI0080 | reverse complement strand
TATTATGACTATATAAGACATTATTATTTGCTCAGAGCGAGTATCCGCTGTTCATGGTTGAAGTAGGTTCTATGAGGTTAGTCAGTTCAGATCGTTTGCCCCGAAAGTGTGTAGGGCAATCGGGTTTTACCTTGATTGAGTTAGTATTAGTTATCGTGTTGCTTGGGGTCTTGGCGGCGTTTGCACTGCCTCGGTTTGCAGACTTAACGCAAACATCTCGAGTGTCTACTCTCGAGGGAATAAGGGGCGCTATGCTGTCGACAATCGGCGTGGTTCGCAGTAAAGCATATGTGCAAGGACTCAGCGTGGCATCCGCAAATCCGCCCAGTCAGGCGTCATATATTGTCGAGACAGAGGCTGGAAGATCAGAGGTGGATTGGCGAAATTTATGTCCGGAAAGCAGGGCTGAGTTAGCAGATGCTTTAGAAATGGCTGATCATATCGATTTTAGAGAAATCGGAGGCCTAAGCCTTGTTGTCAATAATCGCTATACGCGCATCGGTTATGATATTCGGGGCTCTGGCGCGCCGACGGCCAACGGCTGTTATGTGACGTACGATTCATTTGGTGACCCGAATTGCACGGTCTCTCTCATTACAACGGATTGCTAGATTTTTCTGAGCTTAAGCTTGAGCTTGAGAGTTTTTACATCATTGATTTGTTGCACATGTTAGGTACTTAAAGCAAGGGCTCGATGGGTAGGAATG
>NZ_LWFU01001095.1:0-4474 GCF_001635135.1 Oleiphilus sp. HI0080 | reverse complement strand
CCAACAGAATTGCCTTCTTTGTTCAACGCCTGCATGTAGGTTTCCATCTCAGGAATCTTGTTCACATCTGGACAGAAAAATGGATTGGTTTCTACAATGCTTAGATCGACATTCTCAACTTTGATTGGACCAAGCTGGGACAAATAACCGTAGATCTCGATACCAAAAGCCTGCTTGAGATACTTTTTAGCGACGGCACCTGCCGCAACACGCATCGCCGTTTCACGCGCAGAGGAACGACCACCGCCCCGATAATCACGAAAGCCGTATTTTTGCGTATAGGCGTAGTCAGCGTGCGCTGGACGGAACGTATCTGCAATGTTCGAATAGTCCTTTGAACGCTGATCGGTATTCTCAATCACCATACCAATTGACGTCCCCGTCGTTTTCCCTTCAAACACTCCGCTTAGGATTTTCACCTCGTCAGCCTCTCTACGCTGCGTGGTATATCGGGAGGTACCCGGTTTGCGACGATCCAGATCGAACTGAATATCCTCTTCAGAAATCTCGATCCCCGGAGGACATCCATCAATGATACACCCCAACGCTTTACCGTGGCTTTCACCAAACGAGGTGACTGTGAATAGTTTTCCAAAGGTATTACCAGACATCGTATTAAACTCTTCGTTTTGCTTATCTTTCGTTATTGAACTCTATGCCTTGTTTTGGCAACACGCGCTAGAGTTTGTTGTACTCTTTTACTTCACTCAATCTCTTTCAATTGATCAGCGGTCAACATAAATACGCCATGGCCACCATGTTCAAAGTCGAGCCACGTAAACTCCACTTGAGGATAAGCGGCTTCAAGTGCCTGCCAGCTATTACCAACCTCGGCGATCAAGACTCCCCTAGGGCTTAAGAAACGCGAAGCCTCTGCCAACATCACTCTTGTAAAATCCAGGCCATCAACACCAGAAGCAAGCCCCAACATCGGCTCCTGATGAAACTCTTGTGGCATACTAGCAATATCACTGGCATCGACATATGGAGGATTCGAAACAATCAAATCATATTGCTGCTCGTAGCTTGCGTCGAGACCTGAGAAACAATCCGATGCAATGGTGGATACTCGCTCTTGCAGCTCGTATTGCTCAACATTGATCCTTGCAACCTCGAGCGCGTCGGAAGAGATATCGAGAAGATCTACCTGCGCGTCCTCAAACAACAGCGCCGTTGCAATGCCAATACAGCCACTTCCTGAACACAAATCCATGACGCGCTTAGGCTCGTCCAAGACCCAAGGCTGGAAACCGTTTTCAATCAATTGAGCAATCGGTGACCGAGGAACCAAGGTTCTCTCATCGACATAGAATTTTAAACCACAAAAATAAGCCTGTTTGGTTAAGTACGCGAGTGGTGTTCGGTCATTGATACGCGCCTCAATATTTTCAAGAACGAACTGACGCTCAGTCTCGGTGAGAACGCATGGCCAAAGATCTCGCGCAAAATCCCAAGGTAGATTTAGAGATTGAAGAACCAAGGCGACCGATTCATCCCAAGCGTTATCGGTGCCGTGGCCAAAGAAAAGCTTGGCCGCGTTCATTCTCGAAAAGCTATATCGAATAAAATCTGCAATAGACGTTAATTGGGCTGACACTGGACGAATTCCGTGGCTATTTAAAACCGCGCAATTATATAGACATTGACTGACAAGTGCTAAGAATCAAGACCCTTTAGGTATAAAAACGGGAAAATCGAACAACGCCGCACGTCACACTCATCAAAACCAATCGGACATAGCATAGCGACATGGTTCTCAACGGTCTGACCCCCTTTCACGAAAAGCAGAAAATCTGAAGGTCTGCTGCAAACTTCGCTCCAGCCAAAAAGAACTAATCAATGAGACTTAATCAATGAGACTTAATCGACGAGACTTAATCAACGAGACCTAATCAACGAGATAGAGATACGCCCAATCTTGAGCGTTAAATCCAAGCGGGCGCTGCCCCAGCATGCCCATAGAGCGCAATTCAACGCGTGACCCATCAACTCCGATCGCTTCACGCGCAGCCACAAGCATAGTCTCGCCATATTCAGCAGAGCTTTCTATCGAGTTCCCTAACTGCGCGGCTGATGAGACAGGCTTTGAAAACGCAACCACAACCAATTTAGCATTAGCATTTGCCTGCAAATAATCACCCAAGGCCTTAGCCCAGTCTTTTGATAGCACCGCTTCGCCCAGTAATACGCCGCGTTTTGCATCCGCCACGTAGTCTTCAGGCGGCGCGGGAATAAAGCTTATATAGATGTAATCAATTCTGCGCGCATTCGTAACAGCATAAACGCTTAACCATCCCTGATGAACACCGTCATCGAGACGACCAGCAAAATAAGATTGATCAGAATCTCGACCAGCCAAGTTCCGATTGCCAAAAATATCGTTAGCCCAATGATTACTCGCACCGCAGTTTCTCTGCTCACAGGCAAACTCGATACGCCCCTGATCACTCAAAAGTTCTTTATAATATCCAACAGCTTTATCAAGACTCGTTGCTTCTGACACTCTGTAAAGATAATTTGAACGCGTACCCACCACGTCCGTTTGCGACTCAATCATCAAACGATTACTCACTCGTTTGATGGCACTCAACGGCATTGGATGCTTATCAGCCGCCTGCGTCGTCGCCTTTTCTAATGAAAGGCCACTTGCGACAAAATCAAATCCCTCGGCGGATAGATTGCCACAAATACCCAAAAACACACCGAGCCCAAACAGAATATTCTTTAGCTTTTTATGCACCCAAAAACCCATGTACTATCTCCGCCGTCCGTTTAATATCTCCTTCCATGTGGAAGTGATGGCCACCTGACACTTTGTCTTCTTTCAGGTTTTGTATATACGCTAGTCGCTTCGAAATCGCTTCATATTGTCGAAAATAACCATCTTCCCCCACCACTAGCTGAACAGGGCATTCTATTCCGCCCATAATGGCTGCAACCTGGGCTTCAGAGAACCTAAGAAGAGAAGGCTCTAAAAGACGCGGATCAGAAGACCAAACGTATCCTCCCTCTACTTCTCGTGTTCCTCGCTCGACTAAAGTACGCGCAGCCTCGATGGATATCTTGCCAACTCCCGACATTCGCGCCTTTGCTGCTACCTCTTTACTCGGGTACGTGTTTAATTTTGAGTGACGCAAAGCAGCAGCGCGCTTAACCGCCTTCTTAAGTTGAGGCAGCACATTCTCTATATCATCAGTCAAAGGGCCTAAACTATCCAACAACACCAAGTGCTTGACGCGCTCAGGAACCGAAGCTGCGATAAGTGTCGCAACAATACCCCCCAAAGAATGCCCAATGATATCAAACTCACCGTTTTCACATATGGCGTCTACAAACGCTAGTACATCCAACGTATTGTCGACGAGATGATAGTTAGCGGATTTTGGTCGATGTTCGGAATGACCATGCCCCGGCAACTCTAATGCAAAAAAAGGACGATCAAAGTCCAGATACTCTGCCAAAGGGCTAAACGAAGCAGCATTATCCAACCAACCATGTAGGGCAATAATTGGTCGTCCGACCTCTACACCATTGGTTAAACCCGCTAAGGTGAGTCTTCCGGTTTTTTCTTCAAAATGCTTCAATTCCAAACAGCTTATACTCCTCTAGCATCACGAAACAGCGAGTGAAAATTCGCCGCCGTCTGCTCCGCTATCTGCTCAACCGACAAACCACGAAGCTCGGCAATAAACTCAGCTACTTTTGGGACATATTTTGGCTCATTTGGCTTACCCCTATACGGCACGGGTGCAAGATATGGCGAGTCTGTCTCTATGAGCATGCGCTCAAGCGGAATTGATCGAGCGACCTCCTGAAGTTCAGCCGCATTTTTAAACGTAACGATACCGCTAAACGAGATAAAGTAGCCAAGATCGATTGCGCGCAAGGCCATGTCCAAATCTTCGGTGAAGCAGTGCAGAACACCGGCAATACGCTCGTCGCCATGATCAGCAATAATGGACAGGGTGTCCTCCTTTGCATCACGGGTATGCACGATAACAGGCTTACGAGTCTGCTTACTTGCCTCAAGATGCACTTTAAAGCGTTGCTGCTGCAACTCTTTCATTTCGGCGCTGTAGTAATAATCAAGCCCCGTTTCACCAATCGCGATGACTTTCTGAGCATCCGCCAAGCCCACAAGCCGCTCAACTGTCGGTTCCTCACCTTCGTAACTCGTAGGATGCACCCCAACAGAGGCGTAAATGTTCGGGTATTTTGCAGCGATATTTAGAACCTGGTCTACGTGCTCAAGATCGATGGCTACACAAAGCATTTCGCTCACTTGCTGATCGGTAGCGGCAGCAATCGCTCCATCGAGCCCATTTTCGTATTTTTCTAATTTAAGCCTGTCGAGATGACAGTGAGAATCAATGAACATACCGCCTCATAAGATGAAAGATTTCGCAGGGCAGTTTACATGGAAGATTGTGGAGGCGCACCCTGAGGAGCGCCAAATTAACATAGGGGTTGATGC
>NZ_LWFU01001094.1:0-859 GCF_001635135.1 Oleiphilus sp. HI0080 | reverse complement strand
TTCAGCTGATCAAGAACCTTCAGCTGATCAAGAACCTTCAGCTAATCCAGATACCGCGCCCACTGAACCCACTCTCTCAGTCACACCTCCTGTCAGTCCCCGCCCTGCTCCTGCTCCCGTACCGGCAGCAGAGGTACCTCACGATGTGATCGCGGACGTCGCTCGATCAGCTGTTCGCACTAGTGTTAACAACCGCCTGCATGAATTGCTCGCAGGACTGTTTGATGACCAGCATGAACACTTCAAGCGCGTTGTAACAGACATTAGTATCGAGCAAAAAACGCTGCTCGAGCGCGTTATGGCAGAGCATGAGAAAAGCATCAAGGACAAAACCGATGCAATCAAAGATGAAATAGCAACCGAAGTCAGCCTATTCATCAGCACTCAGTTGAAAGAGCTCAAAACAGATCTTGTGAAGCAGATTGATACTCAGGCAGCGCTCACGCCAGACTTTGACGAGTTGAAAGAACAACTCCAGAGTGCNCAACAAATCGACACCGATTTCTGGCAAAAAATGCAGGCTGAAGCAATACAACAGGCCCATGACATGTCCCGCCAAACTGCGGAAGATGTTGCAGAACAAGCGATAGACTCCTTCCTCCGTCGACAAAAACGAGAAAGCACCAAGTTCTATGGCTACGCCATGGCGATCAGTATCGGTGTATTCGCAGCAGGCATTGCGGCAATAAGTGGTTTGTTCTAGTAGCTGAGTATTAGCTAGTCTTGCGCGAGTCGATTTTTGAGCCGCGCAAGATCTTCCTTCGTATCGATATCATCCAATTCCTCACCAAGACTCATAGCATGATGTGGCCTCGACGCAATAAAGCGCTTTGCTCCGTCCGTCGTCTGATCTACCGTT
>NZ_LWFU01001093.1:0-1213 GCF_001635135.1 Oleiphilus sp. HI0080 | reverse complement strand
CGTTAAAGGGGACGAGCATCATCCTGCTATTCACGCGCATTACGAACTTACCCCGAGTGGTGAGGCAGCATTGGTTCGACTAAGAGAGGCAATGAAGCCTGGTTTTGAGCAGTTTGAAGACGATTTCGATCTAAGCCAGCTGGCCGCTGCGGTGAAGGTTTTGCAGACCTACCGTCATCGTCTTGAGTGCATCAAACTCAAAGACTAACTCTGTTTATCAGGCTCGTGAGCGTGTAAGATAGAGCGCACTTAATTTCCTCATTGCCACGTCATAAGTTAACGTCATGAGCTATCAGGTTCTTGCCAGAAAATGGCGACCTACAAACTTCAAACAAATGGTAGGCCAGGAGCATGTTCTGCAAGCTCTTGTGCATGCGTTGGATTCTCAGCGTTTGCACCACGCGTATCTTTTCACCGGGACTCGAGGTGTTGGTAAAACCACCATCGCGCGTATTCTCGCCCGATGTTTGAGTTGTGACAAAGGGATTACTTCTGAGCCGTGTGGTCAGTGCAGTGCTTGCATGTCGATTGAGCAGGGTCGTTATGTCGACCTGATAGAGATCGATGCCGCGTCGCGCACCAAAGTAGAAGACATGCGCGAACTCCTTGAAAATGTCCAATATGCGCCAACGCAAGGGCTTTTTAAGATCTACCTGATAGACGAAGTACACATGCTTTCTGGGCACAGTTTTAATGCCTTGCTTAAAACGCTTGAAGAGCCGCCAGAGCATGTAAAGTTTCTGTTCGCAACGACCGACCCACAAAAGCTACCAATAACGATTCTCTCACGCTGCCTTCAGTTTAACCTGAAGAATATGACTCCGGAGAAGATCGTCAGTCACCTTAAATTTGTGCTTTCTCAAGAGCAGGTTCAGTCAGAAGAGGCTGCTTTGTGGGCGCTTGCTCGCGGCGCTGATGGCAGTATGCGAGACGCGTTGAGTCTTACTGATCAGGCCATTGCATATACGCAAGGAGACCTCCAGGAAGCGCCGGTCAGCGCGATGCTGGGTACCGTTGATCAGAAAAAGGTCTACCGACTTTTGAATATGCTTGTCGCACGTGACCCAAAAGCGTTACTGAATGTGGTGTCAGATTTGGCTGAGTTCGCCCCAGATTATGCGGCTGTACTAGAAATTATCGTTTCTGTTTTTCATCGTGTTGCGGTTGAGCAAGCTGTGCCGGGCGTGACGGACAATAGTCAAGGCGATCAGGA
>NZ_LWFU01001092.1:0-713 GCF_001635135.1 Oleiphilus sp. HI0080 | reverse complement strand
AAGATCCGTTAGCTTAGAAGACGACAAGGGTAATCGCAGAACTATTACGGTTGGGCCTGAGGTTGTAAACTTTGATCAGGTTAGCAAGGGCGACAAGGTCGTCATTGAATATGTCGAAGAGCAGGTTGTTTATGTTAACGACGTTGATGAGCATTCTGAAGACAGTGTGGCTGTTGCCGAGGCTGTAGCGGCTGAAGGCGAAGTGCCTGGCGCAATGGCCGTTGAGGTAGTTGAAGTTGTCGCAACGGTAAGCGCTGTGGATTTAGAAAGCCATACCGCAACCCTTACGTTCTCTGATGGAACGACTGTTGTTCAGGCTGTGCGTCCAGACGTAGAACTGCTTGAGTCGCATGTTGGTCGAGAAGTAGTTATTAAGCACACTACGGCAATGGCGATTGCTGTTGAGAAAATGTAGTGTGAAGTGAAATGTGAAGCGACCTGCGTAGTGAAATGTGTCGTGACATGTTTCATAACGCGGTCTTTGCGGTGAGCGTTTTTTCGCCGCTTTCCTGATAGTAACGCGCGCTCGTATGGCGCGCGTTGCTTCTTCTACTCTAAGGTATTTGGGATTTCTATTGGACTTGGCCGCGTCGTTCTTTAAAACGTGTAACCCATAGAAATTTGAGGGCCCCAATATTGCAGCTTCACATCCCAATCGATGTCTCTATTTGCAGAAATATCCTGAGTATAAAGTGCCTTTACATCGTAATAAC
>NZ_LWFU01001091.1:0-1221 GCF_001635135.1 Oleiphilus sp. HI0080 | reverse complement strand
GCGCGTCTGGTTTTACGACCTGCAAGCCGACGGCTATTCACTAGACGACAAGCGTACAGAGCTGAAAGGTGAAGACAGCAACGACCTGCCCGATGCTATTGCCAACTGGAAGCAATATCGAGAGCTAGTTGAGTCGAACGCCTCATCAGAAGATATCGGTAACGTTTTTGGTGACAAGACTCAAAAAGCCTTTGTCGTTGATGCCAAAGATATAGCGAGCAACAAATTCGACCTCTCCATTAACCGCTACAAAGACGTGGTTTACGAGGAAGAAGAATACGAAGATCCGGAGGTGATCTTGGGAAAGCTGAAAGCGCTTGAGAATGACATTATGGCTGACCTCAATGAGCTGGAGGGGATGCTGTGAGTTGGCAAATGGTGAAGTTAAAAGATTGCTGCAAAGTAATTGGAGGAGCAACGCCTAAGAGAAATATTGATGAATATTGGAACTCGCCTGATGTTCCTTGGGTGACCCCAAAAGACGTATCTAACCTTTTTGGAACTGTACTAGAAGACGCTCCGGAATATATTTCTGCTGAGGGCTTTAAGAGCTGTGCAACGTATATGCTCCCAAAGGGCAGTATTTTAGTCACATCAAGAGCTCCAATTGGGAACATAGCGATAGCCGGTAGAGATATGTGTACCAATCAGGGGTTTAAAAGCTTAATACCCCAAGACGGGGTTGATGGTATCTATCTTTACTACTGTATGTTGGCGTATTCAGAAAAGTTACAGGCTTTAGGGAATGGAGCAACGTTTAAAGAGGTATCAAAGAAGATAGTTGAGGATTTTGAAATCCCGCTCCCATATCCAGAAGACCCTGAAAAGAGTCTCAAAGAACAAAAACGCATCGCCGCCATCCTCGACAAAGCTGACGCCATTCGCCGCAAACGCCAACAAGCCATCCAACTCGCCGACGAATTCCTCCGCGCCGTGTTTCTGGATATGTTTGGAGATCCGGTGACTAACCCTAAGGGGTTTCCATCGAGTAAGTTGGGAGACTTATGCGAGGACCTATTTCTTGGCCTGACTTCTAAGGTTGACTATATAGAAGGGANAAATGGTTTTCCTCTGGTTCGAGCAAAAGACATTAATACCGGTGAGCTAAGTTTTGACGATGCAAGATATATCTCTGAAGAACAACATAAAAAGCTAACAAAGAATCATTTGACCCGAAAAGGTGATTTGCTTGTTAGTAAATCAGGGACCTTGGGGACTTGC
>NZ_LWFU01001090.1:0-1074 GCF_001635135.1 Oleiphilus sp. HI0080 | reverse complement strand
GAAACTAGCAGAACGATATACCCCAAATAAACGCTGCGATGACTACACACAAGCAATCATGGATTTCGGTGCGACGCTTTGCACGCGGGCTAAACCGGAATGTTTATCCTGCCCTTTTGTCGACACTTGCTTAAGCTTCAAGAACGAGACAGTAAAACAACGCCCCTCATCAAAACCGAAAAAACCGAAGCCTGTTAAAGAGCT
The DNA here is from genome assembly GCF_001635135.1 of Oleiphilus sp. HI0080. NCBI lineage: Bacteria > Pseudomonadati > Pseudomonadota > Gammaproteobacteria > Oceanospirillales > Oleiphilaceae > Oleiphilus > Oleiphilus sp. HI0080. The sequence continues at coordinate 870 of NZ_LWFU01001090.1, read as the reverse complement.
ATGGATACTTAAAATGGAATACGAAGCATCCATTTTGTTTGAGAAAAGACCCTCTACAGGAATTTGGGGAGGGCTTTACTCACTCCCCGAGCTAAGCCGAGAATTTAGCTTTGATGAAATAGAACAGCAAGTTGAACAAAGCCTAGGGCTACGCTGTTTGTCGATTGCTGAAGAGACGCCCTTTAAGCATATCTTCAGTCATTACACGCTCATGGCATACCCAGTACAAATTAGCTGCGCAAAACCAAAGAATGTTATTTCCGAAAACACCCTGGAATGGTTAGGCCGAGACGAGATCAAGCAGAAAGGCTTGCCTGCGCCAATTAGCGCGTATCTCAGACGATAGGTTAGATTAGAAAGACTGAAACAAAAAAGCCTCGCTATAAGCGAGGCTTTCGAAATAATGGTGCCCGGTCGCGGAATCGAACCACGGACACGGGGATTTTCAATCCCCTGCTCTACCGACTGAGCTAACCGGGCATGTTTTATACAGTGTTGCTTCACTGGGCTTTACCTACTCCAATACGCTTAGAACGATGGGGTTGGATTAGCGCTTCGTTGAGGCTGTGCCTTCAACGGGGGCGTATTAAAACCGTTTCGATTTATTGAGTCAAGCAGTTTTATTCACTAAATGCGAACTCACTAGAAACTGGTTATTTTGTAGGCGGAACATAGCCTTCAGCCTGCTCAAAATCGTCATTACTCAAGAACTTTTCCATTTGTTCCTTCAAAAATTTACGCGCAGATGGGTCCATCATATTAAGGTGTTTTTCGTTGATCAGCATCGTTTGATGCGCCTGCCATTCTTTCCAGGCTTTCTCTGACACATTCTCATATAGATCTTGGCCAGCAGCGCCCGGCATCGGCGGA
>NZ_LWFU01001089.1:0-937 GCF_001635135.1 Oleiphilus sp. HI0080 | reverse complement strand
TCGTTGCCGTAGAGGTATCCGTAACACCACCTGATTGCTCTATGAAGTAGCGTGCTGCATTCGTCTGGCCTGCGAGCGCGCTCGCTTCGCATGTATCCTCTCCCGCCGCAGATGCCCAGATTGTCGCATCAAAAGGATCGGGGCCATCCCCCTCCTGATACAAACAACTGCTATTATCAAAACCGCCGGTTGAGGTAATATTATTAAGAAATGTTTCTGCGTCTCGAATAGCCGTTTCAGCACCTTGCAGGGCAACATTTCCGTCTTGGATCGCTGCAGCCATCTTTCCTTGCATAATGGTGTCGTTCATTGATGCAACACCAAGAACCGTCAATATCAACAAAAAGATTAACGAGACGAAAAGCGCAGCACCCTGCTGTTTGTTTCTATTCACGATACTCTCCTAATTCACTCGATTACGAATCGCAACGGTCGTTTGATAAGCTTTACGGAAACGCACATCGGCAGCAGTAACATCATTACCAGCACAATCTTTGTATGTTTGCGCGTCAGAAACAGCTCTATCTTGAGAGCGAATTTCCAAACATGAACGAACAGCCAAAACCGAATTCCAGTCCGTTACAAGATCCGCAGTCACGTATCGGTTAACAGCTTGGTTTCCGTTAGTATCCTCGCCGAAGAGCAGCTGCATATCTTCTACCCCCTCAGCAACTTCAAATGATCCAAAGTCGGTATTTATAGCGTTGTAACGAAGGCTCTTCATGTACAGCGCTGGTTCTCCGCTAGCACCATTACCAATATAGAAAAAAGTAAAATCAGGCTTGTAAATATATGAGTCATCAACATACGTACCGCTTAAAAATGGTGGGTTGATATTGACGTTACCACCATGCGCGATGTTATTTACATCGTTGTCAGGATCGGTGTTTGGACTATTAGATATCCCGAACGCTTCTGCCGAATCACAGTTTGCAAC
>NZ_LWFU01001088.1:0-1014 GCF_001635135.1 Oleiphilus sp. HI0080 | reverse complement strand
ACATTGAAGCTGTTGGCGCTAAGCTCGTCGCGCACTTGCGCTTCTAGGTTAGGCTGAATGATGTAGAGGAAGTCATCGCCAGATGCACGAGCGTAGCTTGCCTTGTATGCAAGTTTGGCGTTTTGGCCGTCAAAATTGATGTTTTGCTCGTAGATGTTGCGATCATCTTTCCAGCTATCGCCGTTCGCAGTGTGGTAGATGTTGCTGAAATTCCATGTGCCCTTAAGCTTTTGCTGAAGAGTAACGGAAGAAGTCTGACCTTGTACTGTCGTAGTAAACCAGTATTTCTTACCCCACTTTATGCCTTGGTCGCGGTTGAAGCGCAAAAACTTCACCGTACCCATTGGTGGCACTGATTGGGCAAGTTGCTCCCATTCGTCGCCGTGACTGATATTGTCATGGCCGGTTTGAATGGTGTTGAGAGTAAGAGGTTTAGTCGTGCTATTTGTTAGGTAAATATACGATTCAGCGAAACTAGAGCTCGCAAATGCCATGCATAGTAGCAAGGCCGAAATCAGGCGCGTTTTCATAGATCTTGTCCGGATTAAAATTGATAAAAAAGTCGTTTATTGGTTGGCCGCTATTGTTTATTCGGCTGCGGAGGATGCTAACAGTGTGGCGCTTGAGAAATTTGGAATGCAGTCATGCTTTAAAATTGTTGGCAGTATAAGTGTGTAAGTTGGCCTTTAATGCAAAGTAAGCTTTGTTTATAGGGGGGAGCTTTGACCATTTATGGAGAGCAATAAAAAAGCCCGCTCAATTGAGCGGGCTTTAATGAACAGCGTCGACTACGTTGTTTTACATGTTAGGGTAGTTTGGACCGCCGCCACCTTCTGGCGTTACCCATGTAATGTTCTGTGCGGGATCTTTGATATCACACGTTTTACAGTGAACACAGTTTTGGGCATTTATTTGAAATCGCTTGCTGCCATCTTCTTCACTTTCCACAACTTCATATACGCCGGCTGGGCAGTAGCGTTGAGCCGGTTCGTTATATTTTGGTAGGGTCTGTTG
>NZ_LWFU01001087.1:0-617 GCF_001635135.1 Oleiphilus sp. HI0080 | reverse complement strand
TTTGAAGTCACTAGCAGATATGATCAAAGGTAAGCAGGGTCGATTCCGTCAGAACTTGCTTGGGAAGCGTGTTGACTATTCTGGCCGTTCGGTAATCGTTGTTGGCCCAAGTTTGCGCCTGCATCAGTGCGGTCTTCCGAAGAAAATGGCGTTAGAGCTTTTCAAGCCCTTTATCTTCTCTAAGCTCGAGAGTCGAGGGCTTGCGACTACCATTAAAGCTGCGAAGAAGATGGTTGAACGCGAGACTGCAGAGGTCTGGGATATTCTTGCTGAAGTTATTCGAGAGCACCCTGTCATGCTCAACCGTGCCCCGACACTTCACCGTCTCGGTATTCAGGCATTTGAACCCGTATTGATCGAGGGTAAGGCGATACAGTTGCATCCATTGGTTTGTGCGGCTTATAACGCCGACTTCGATGGGGACCAAATGGCTGTCCACGTTCCTTTGACATTGGAAGCACAGCTAGAAGCTCGCGCTTTGATGATGTCTACCAACAACATCTTATCTCCCGCTAACGGAGAGCCGATCATTGTTCCTTCTCAGGACGTAGTACTTGGCCTTTACTACATGACGCGTGACCGCATAGCGGCAAAAGGCGAAGGCATGGTGTTCGCTG
>NZ_LWFU01001086.1:0-1518 GCF_001635135.1 Oleiphilus sp. HI0080 | reverse complement strand
AACTGAGTGAGGATAATAAGGCCTCTATGTTGTCGAGGATCCCGCTTGGTCGACTCGGAACTGCCGCGGAAGTCGCGTCTGTCGTCGCTTATTTGGCATCTACCCAAGCTGCTTATGTTACCGGTCAAACGATCCATGTTAACGGCGGCATGTATATGTCTTAAGGTATAGCTTAGATGCTTGTCTCACTTGAATGATTCAACTAGACTAGCACGCATTAATTGGCCTGAAGCGCGAGAAGAGGTCGTTATCGGCTTGAGGGCTCAGACGATTTACGGGGCGCTGCTGAATTGAGCTACCGGTTTCCATTAAGAGAGGAATGTATGAGTACTGTAGAAGAACGCGTAAAAAAGATTGTATGCGAGCAATTAGGTGTTAAAGAAGCTGAAGTGCAAAACACTTCTTCTTTTGTTGATGATCTCGGTGCAGACTCTCTTGATACCGTGGAACTGGTAATGGCTCTGGAAGAAGAGTTTGAGACAGAGATTCCTGATGAGGAAGCGGAAAAGCTTTCTACAGTACAAGAAGCGATCGATTATATTATTGCTAACCAATAATTAGTCGAACGCGACCGTCGAACCGTCCACAAGCTAATCGGCTTTGGGCGGTTTTTTGGTATTTGCGTCGCCTATAATTTTTTACGGAGTTAGTTCATGTCAAAACGACGTGTAGTAGTTACGGGGCTTGGTGCTTTGACGCCGCTTGGCAATACAGTAGCTGACACTTGGCAGCGTTTGCTAGCGGGAGAGAGCGGTATAGGCTTTGTAGAGCGTTTTGACACCACGGACTTTCCCGTAAAAATTGGTGGTGAACTTAAAGGCTTGGATATTGGTGATTATTTGGATCGCAAAGAAGCGAGGCGCATGGATCCATTTATGCACTACGGAATGATTGCCTGTATGCAAGCTGTCGAAGATGCGAACCTAGAGGGTTTGAACGAGCGTCAGCTAAAGCGAACGGGTGTTGCGATGGGGTCCGGGATCGGTGGTATCGAGATGATCGAGACCATGCGGGATACATATAACAAATCTGGCTCGCGACGCGTCTCTCCGTTCTTTGTACCAAGCGCGATCATTAACATGATCTCTGGCAATGTAGCGATTAAATATGGCTTTAAAGGGCCTAATATTGCAGTTGTTACTGCCTGTACTACGGGCACGCACAATATTGGCTACGCCGCTCGCACGATATCTTACGGCGATGCAGATGTGATGCTTGCCGGAGGTGCGGAAATGGCTACTACTCCTGTCGCTATGGCTGGTTTCGCCAATGCGAAGGCTCTTTCTACTCGTAATGATGAGCCAACAAAGGCGAGCCGTCCTTGGGATACGGCTCGTGATGGTTTTGTTCTCTCCGATGGCGCCGCTTGCGTTGTTTTGGAAGAATACGAGCACGCCTTAGCTCGCGGTGCGGAAATTTATGCGGAGGTTGTGGGTTTTGGTATGAGTGATGATGCCTTTCATATCACCTCGCCCTCAGAAGATGGCGAGGGCGCACGTGCTTCTATGGAAAATGCCC
>NZ_LWFU01001085.1:0-1418 GCF_001635135.1 Oleiphilus sp. HI0080 | reverse complement strand
TCCCGGAGGCTTTGCCTGCACACTTTTATCACTTAGAATGTCCAATTCGGTAAATGAGAAGTCTGCCGTCTTGAGTTTCCAACTTTAGACCTCACTAATAATATCTCATCCATAAAAACGAATTAATAACACAGTAGATCTTTATGTTTTCATCCGCACTAACGAAGCTTTTCGGAAGCAAGAATAAGCGAGAGCTTAAACGCATGGGCAAGGTTGTTGCTCTTATTAATGCTCAAGAAGAGGCGCTTGCAGCATTAGACGATGAGGCGCTAAAAGCGAAACCGCAGAATTCAAAGACCGCTTACAGAAAGGTGAGAGCCTAGATCAACTGTTACCTGATGCTTTTGCTGTCGCGCGTGAAGCGGGAAAACGCGTCATGTCTATGCGCCATTTTGACACGCAGTTGATCGGTGGTATGGCTCTGCACAATGGCAAAATTGCCGAGATGAGAACGGGCGAAGGTAAAACGTTGGTAGCGACGTTGCCTGTTTACCTCAATGCCTTAAGCGGTGAGGGCGTGCATGTTGTAACCGTCAATGATTATCTCGCTAAGCGAGACTCTAAATGGATGGAGCCACTTTATAATTTCTTGGGCCTGAGTGTGGGTGTTGTCCATTCAGGTCAGGAGCCAGCGGAAAAGAAGGCGGCTTATCAATGTGATATCACCTATGGTACGAATAACGAATTTGGTTTTGATTATCTGCGTGACAACATGGCTTTCAGCTCTGATCTGAAGTCTCAGCGGGCGTTGAACTTCGCTATCGTGGACGAAGTTGACTCTATTTTGATCGATGAGGCGCGAACGCCGTTGGTCATCTCCGGACCGACCCAAGACAGCTCCAAATTATATAAAGCGCTTCGCGCAATTGTTCCTTTGTTGACACAGGCAGAAGTGAGTGAAGACGGAAAGCCCGTCGATGACGGTCATTTTATACTGGACGAGAAAGCGAAATCTGCTGAGGTGACAGAGTCAGGATTGAGTTACCTCGAGCAAGTATTTATTGATCAAGGTTTGCTAGAAGAGGGCGACAGCCTTTACGCGCCTTCCAATTTGATTCTACTTCACCACACTGCGTCTGCGTTGCGTGCGCAACACCTGTATCACAAAGATGTAGATTACATCATTCAGGATAAACAGGTTGTTATCATAGATGAGCACACGGGTCGAACGATGGCGGGTCGTCGCTGGGGCGAGGGCTTGCATCAGGCAATTGAGGCGAAAGAAGGGTTAGCTATCCAGGCTGAGAGTCAGACTCTTGCATCAACTACGTTCCAGAATTTCTTCCGCCTTTACCAAAAGCTGGCTGGTATGACCGGAACGGCGGATACCGAAGCCTATGAGTTTAATCAAATCTACGGTCTGGATGTTGTCGTTATTCCAACCAACAAGCCAGTTGCGCGTATTGATCATAATGATC
>NZ_LWFU01001084.1:0-4387 GCF_001635135.1 Oleiphilus sp. HI0080 | reverse complement strand
TGTGTCGCTGAGCCGATTGTTGTTTGCAATGATGAGCATCGGTTTATTGTTGCAGAGCAATTACGCCAAGCTGGCCGCGAAGCAAAAAGCATAATCCTTGAGCCCGTCGGCCGAAATACGGCACCCGCCGTTGCTCTTGCGGCGCTTGACGCTGTGTCTGGAGATGCGTCAAATAACGAAGATGCGTTGCTATTGGTGTTGGCGGCGGATCATGTGATTCGTGATGTCGCCGCGTTTCAAGATGCGATTGAACGTGCCGCGAGTATCGCCGAGGCGGGTAAGTTAGCTACCTTCGGTATCGTGCCGCGTCACGCTGAGACGGGATATGGCTATATTAAATCTGGTGCAATGAGCAATGGTGCAGCGATTGTTGAAGAGTTTGTTGAGAAGCCAAATGCGGAAACAGCGGAACAGTACCTCAAAGCGGGATGCTATTTTTGGAATAGCGGTATGTTTATGTTCAAGGCGTCAGTTTATCTTGAGGAACTAGAGCGTTTTCGGCCTGATATTCTGGAACCGATCAAAAAGGCGTATGACAACCACTCAAAGGATATCGATTTTACCCGGCTTGCCGAAGAGCACTTTTTATTGAGCCCTGACGAATCGATAGACTATGCCATTATGGAGCAGACAGATCGAGCCATGGTCGTTCCATTGGATGCGGGCTGGAGTGATGTTGGCTCCTGGTCTTCTCTCTGGGATGAGTCCGAGCGTGACGGGCAAGATAACGCGGTGCATGGTGATGTGCTCACACACGATTCTCACAATAACCTGTTGTTTAGTGATTACAAATTGATCGCGGCAGTGGGTGTTGAGAATTTGGTGGTTGTTGATACCCCAGACGCAGTGTTGGTGAGCGCCAAAGATCGTGTTCAGGAAGTAAAATCCATTGTAGCGCAGCTACAAAAAGCTGGGCGCTCAGAGGGAAGTTTACATCGTGAGGTTGCTCGCCCTTGGGGTAGTTATGATTCGATTGATACCGGCGATCGTTTTCAAGTAAAACGCATTACGGTGAAGCCTGGTGCGAAGCTGTCTCTTCAAATGCATCATCATAGAGCCGAGCATTGGATTGTGGTTTCGGGCACCGCGTTAGTAACCATTGGCGATAAAGAAACCATGCTTTCAGAAAATGAATCGACCTATATTCCCATCGGTGTGACACACCGTCTGGAAAATCCGGGTGTTCTTCCTTTAGAGATGATTGAAGTGCAATCGGGAAGTTATCTAGGGGAAGATGATATCGTGCGCTTTGAAGATACTTACGGCCGAGACTCCCCGAGTAAGTAATTAGTCAGCGTTGATTCGAATAAATGTTAGCTCGGCGCACAACTCAATCGGGCGCCGAGCGTTATCGGGGTCTTACTACAATCTGCCATCAACCACGTCTTTATCGAAGATGTGTTTTACATCGTAAATAACATGGTTTGGTTTGCAGAGTGCTTTTAGCTCTGCTGAAGTAAGTGCCTTGATCTGATCGTGCGCAACACAGGCAAGAACCGCATCATAGTGGCCTTTGGCAGGCTCAGATACTAGCTTCAAACCGTATTCTGCTTCAACTTCGTCTGCATCAGCCCAAGGGTCGAATACGTCGATGTTGGCGTGGAACTCATCAAGATCATGGATCACGTCAACAACTTTCGTGTTGCGAATATCCGGGCAGTTTTCCTTGAAGGTCAGTCCCATGACAAGAATGTTCGCATCGACCATTTGAATCTTTTTCTCGGTCATTAGACGGAGAAGTTTTTCTGCGATATGGCCCGACATGTTGTCGTTAATGCGTCGACCAGAAAGAATCATCTCTGGGTGGTAGCCGATAGACTGCGCTTTGTAGGTTAAATAGTAAGGGTCAACGCCAATGCAATGGCCGCCAACCAAGCCTGGGCGAAATGGTAGGAAGTTCCACTTAGTGCCAGCTGCTTCAAGCACTTCAAGCGTGTCGATGCCCATTTTATCGAAGATCAGAGACAGCTCGTTTACCAAGGCAATGTTGACATCACGCTGGGTGTTTTCGATGACTTTTGCAGCCTCAGCAACACGAATTGAGCTTGCTTTATGGGTGCCGGCTGTAATGATGCTGCCGTAGAGTTGATCTATGAATTCCGCTGCCTCTGGAGTTGAACCGGAGGTTACTTTCAAAATATTGGTGACGCGGTGCTCTTTGTCTCCCGGATTAATGCGCTCTGGGCTGTAGCCGGCAAAAAAGTCCTTGTTTAGCGTTAAACCTGAACCTTTTTCAATCAGAGGGATGCAGTCTTCTTCTGTGGCGCCTGGATAAACGGTTGATTCGTAAATCACGTAGTCGCCTTTATTCACGACTTTGCCAAGCATCTCGCTAGCTTTGATCAGCGGCGTTAGATTCGGCGTTTTATATTTGTCGATTGGTGTTGGTACGGTAACAATGTAGACGTTTGCGCTTTCAATATCCGAAAGCTCTGTGCTAAAGCTCAAATGACTCGACTCTGCGAGCTCCTCGTTAGAGCACTCTAGCGTGCTATCAAATCCTTTTTTTAACTCTTCTATACGGTCTTGTTTGATGTCGAAGCCGATGGTGGGGTAATGCTTGCCGAATTCTACTGCTAAGGGAAGACCAACATAGCCCTGACCAATAACGCAGATTTTAGATTGCTGTTCCATTGCTGCCTTTTCTTTGTCTACTACAGTGTAAGGTGGTTGCGCTTAGCCGTTTTGTGCTGAACTTATTCAATTAAGTACCGCACTTTCTCTTCAATATAACTAAGCTATGCTTTTTATATTAGAGTCTTGAGTTCATAATAACGCAACTTCTATTTCATAAGTTTGTCTCCCTCAGGATCACAAGTAAAGCTACAACAGGATGTAATAGCGTGGCACATGTTCGAATACTGAATCATTACCTTCATACCAAGTTTATTGTGCTTGGCGCGATTGAGTTCGTGACGCTGATGGGGGCTTTGTTTCTCGCGGTGGATATCCGCAACCATTTCTCTGAAACAGAGTTGTTTTTACAAAACCCTGTGGCGCAAAGCGTGTTGTTTGCTCTGGTGCTGAATTGTTGTTCGCTTGCGATGGGTGTTTATACGGCAGTGTTTCAGGAAGGCAAGACCGGCATGGTGTTGCGCACACTAGTGGCTTATTGCTTTTTGGGGATGATTGCCCTGACCGCGTTGTTCTTTCTCGTGCCCGGGTTGTACATGGGGCGCGGCGTACTCGCTTATGCGGTTATCGCTGCTTTTGGATGCGTGCTGGTAGTTCGTTTTCTTTTTTATATGGTCGTCGATGTCGCCAACCTAGGGCGTCATGTACTTATTATTGGAGCAGGCAATAATGCTGCAGAGATCGTTAAGCGCCTTCAGCAGCAGCAGGGTACTCAGAGTTTTAAGTTGATAGGCTGTATGAGCAGTGGTTCTGAGTCCAGTGTCGTGGACGAGACCTTAATCGTGCCCGTTACTCGAGATCTGTTAGCTTATGTGAAGCAGCATGGCATTACGGAAATTGTTGTTGCACCTGATGAGCGTCGGAGCAGTGAAGGTGGTGCTGTACCTGTTGATGAATTGCTGAGCTGTAAGCTTGCCGGTATCAATGTCATCGAGCCGCTTGAGTTTTTAGAGCGCGAGTTGACTCGTATTGAGATTTCAATGCTTCGACCAGGTTGGGCTCTATATTCAAATGGGTTTACGTACTCGCAAGCACGAGATGTAGTGAAACGTATTTTTGATTTAAGTGTGGCGTTCTTGCTGCTAGCCATTATGTGGCCCTTTATGTTGTTGACTGCGATTGCAGTCGCTCTCGAGTCCGGGACGCCGGTTTTGTATAGCCAAAAGCGTGTGGGTTACAACGGTAAAGAGTTCTCGATTTATAAGTTTCGCAGCATGCGACAAGATGCGGAAAAAGGTGGTAAAGCGGTTTGGGCCCAGAAGAACGATGCGCGCGTTACGCGTGTTGGTGCTTTTATCCGAAATACACGGCTCGATGAGCTGCCGCAACTCTGGAATGTTATCACGGGTGATATGAGCTTTGTCGGTCCAAGGCCTGAGCGACCAGAGTTTGTTACTGATTTGAAAGAGCAAATACCGTTTTATGATTTGCGGCACAAAGTCAAACCTGGCTTGATGGGATGGGCGCAGCTGAAATATCCGTACGGAGCCTCAGTGCAAGATGCGCGCAATAAGCTGAAATACGATTTGTATTATGTGAAAAATCACAGCTTTTTTATGGATGTGCTGATCGTGATTCAGACGGTGGAAGTGGTATTGCTCGGGAAGGGTGTTCACTAGTTGGCGTGTAAAGCGACTGCGATTGCAAATTCTGCGTTAAAAAATAAACTTAAACGGCGCCCTTATTACCAATAAGCTTCGCTATTTATGTTCATTTTTGCCTTGTTTTTGTCGCGCTCGTTAAACTTTCTACT
>NZ_LWFU01001083.1:0-901 GCF_001635135.1 Oleiphilus sp. HI0080 | reverse complement strand
AGTCCCATATCGGGCGACATCCTCACCACCCTCACCAGAGTTAGAGCGACCTCCCAACGTATTCATTGCAACAGCTAGAGCCTCATGCGCTTCCGGCGACAGAGCGCCCAAAGACATCGCGGCAGAGTCAAAACGCGGAAAGATATTCTCTACTGGTTCGACTTCGCTCAAAGGAATTTCTTTGGCATTGGCGCTAACCACAAATAGATCCCGCAAAGTTGCAGCGGGGCGCTTGTTTACAAGCTCTGCATATTCTTTGTAGATGCCGTAATCGCCACTCTCAACTGCACGCTGAACCGTATTGACTACATCAGGATTGAAGGCATGGTACTCTTGACCATGCACGTATTTAAGAAGACCACCTGGCTGAATCGACTTGCGCGCCTTCCAAGCTTCCTTCGCAAGCAGTTCCTGCTCGGCTTGGAGATCCTCAAAGTCCGCTCCCTTAATTCGGCTAGCGACCCCTTTGAAACAAAGATCAACAACATCATCCGCTAGACCAACAGACTCAAACAACTGCGCGCCACGATACGATGCAATTGTGGAAATGCCCATCTTCGAAAGAATTTTGAGAAGCCCTTTACCAATCCCCTTGCGATAGTTGTTCTTCGCTTCAATCGGGTCCATTAACATCTCACCACTCTCGATGAGGTCGTTAATGATTTGATAAGACAAATACGGATAGACCGCCGTCGCACCAAAACCAAACAACACTGCAAAATGATGCGGATCGCGAGCAAAGCCTGTTTTGACAATGATATTGGCATCGCAACGCAGTCCTTGTTCCACCAAATGATGGTGTACAGCACCGGTCGCCATAAACGCATTCACCGGCAACTTGCCTTGTTCAATATCTCTGTCTGACAGAACGATAATCACATTTCCGTCACGCACCGCTTGC
>NZ_LWFU01001082.1:0-773 GCF_001635135.1 Oleiphilus sp. HI0080 | reverse complement strand
GCTGTCGACCGAGTGCCACAGACCAAGAAATCCGTAACTTTCTCGGCGGTTTTAACTTTCGAGGTGATGACGCCACAGGCACCATCGAAAAGTTCTCTGGAGGCGAAAAAGCGCGACTAGCGCTTGCGATCATTGCTTGGCATAAGCCAAATCTGCTCTTGTTAGATGAGCCTACCAACCATCTCGATCTGGAAATGCGGCTCGCTCTAACCATCGCCCTTCAGGCCTTTTCAGGAGCCATCATTGTGGTCTCTCACGACAGGCACCTATTAAAAAATACGGTTGATGATTTCTGGCTCGTCGCAGGTGGAAGCGTCGAACCATTCGAAGGAGACTTGCTGGACTATGAGCGGTGGTTGGCGGAGTTCCAAAAGCAGTCACTGGTCAAAAACGATTCTGAAAGCATGCTAGATGAAACCGCAAAGATCGGAGAAACAAGNGAAAAGCGCAAGGAGCGGAAGCGCGTCGAAGCCGAGCGAAGAAAACAACTTAGCCCGATGAGAAAAGAGCTCGCGAAAATTGAGGCGAATGTTGAGCAGGCACAAGCGTCATTGAATCTTATTGAGCAAGAGTTAGCGGCCCCAGAGATCTACGAAGATAAAAACAAAGCGAAGTTAAAGCACTTGTTAGCGGATCAGGCGGCACTAAAATCAGATTTGGAGGCTTCTGAATTGCTTTGGTTCGAGTTACATGAGCAGATCGACCAGATTGAGTCGAGTGTTTTATAAGAGTTTGCATTCCTATAACAAAACCTACATTGAGCCTTAGCTCGA
>NZ_LWFU01001081.1:0-1287 GCF_001635135.1 Oleiphilus sp. HI0080 | reverse complement strand
ATTTTTTCAATCAACCGCGCCTTGTTAACTTGATAAGGAATCTCTGTAACAACGATCCGCTCTTTACCTTTCGCGTCAACCTCAACCTCATAACGCGCTCGAAGATAAATCTTCCCTCGACCTGTTCGATAAGCCTGTACGATACCCGCTCGTCCATTGATGAACGCGGCCGTAGGAAAATCAGGACCTGGAATAAACTCCATGAGTTCATCCGTTGAAATTTCCGAATTATCAAGAAGAGCCAAACAGCCACTAATCACTTCATTCAAGTTATGAGGTGGAATGTTTGTTGCCATACCAACGGCGATACCAGACGACCCATTCACCAATAGATTTGGAACGCGCGTCGGCATAACCTCAGGGATCTGCTCTGTGCCGTCATAGTTGGGAACATAGTCGACCGTCTCTTTATCCAGATCAGCAAGGAGAGAGTGAGCAAGTTTCTGCATACGAATTTCGGTGTATCGCATCGCAGCAGGATTATCGCCATCAATCGAACCAAAGTTCCCCTGGCCATCGACCAACATGTATCTAAGCGAGAAAGGCTGAGCCATTCGTACGATCGTATCGTAAACTGCAGAATCGCCATGAGGGTGATATTTACCGATGACATCACCAACCACACGCGCCGATTTTTTATAGGCTTTGTTCCAGTCGTTGTTCAACTCGCTCATCGCAAATAGAACCCTTCTATGCACTGGCTTCAAGCCATCTCGCGCATCTGGCAAAGCACGACCAACGATGACACTCATCGCATAGTCTAAATAGGATTGTTTGAGCTCGTCTTCAATATTTACGGGAAGGATTTCTTTAGCGTGATCACTCATCTGGAGTGCATTCCTTTCTGATAAAAGTCGTTATCGTTATTTAGGTGGGGCAAAAATACTAAACGCAGTTTTAGGCGTGTTTTGCACCACTCTTTGCAGCGCCGATTCAGGCGCATTTAAAAGTGCCCTCATACTACCATAACGGTCTGTTAAAAGTGAGCATTTAGAGCCCCTGAGAGTGCGTTTAAACGCAAAAATTGGAGACTATGCAAACAAAGACTACGCTTAAGACATTATCTTGGTAAATATTCGAGTAAAAGCGTCGGTTATGCCTAAATTTTTAATCGTTGAAGACAGCTCTATTGTCGCAAAAATCTTAAAGCATCTTTTAAAAGAGCATCCCAGTCTTGACTATGATATCGCGACCACCGCCGCAGAAGCGCGCACACTTCTCGAGCGCAATAGATCGGCGTATTTTGCAGCACTCGTAGACCTAAATCTACCCGACGCACCAGACGGA
>NZ_LWFU01001080.1:0-851 GCF_001635135.1 Oleiphilus sp. HI0080 | reverse complement strand
TGCAGTACTTTCAGATTAAAGAGCAGCACCCCAATGAAATTGTGTTTTATCGCATGGGGGATTTTTATGAGCTGTTTTATGACGATGCTAAAACCGCGTCTCATTTGCTCGACATCACGCTGACAGCGCGCGGCAAGTCCGGCGGCGAGCCAATTCCAATGGCCGGCGTACCCCATCATGCGGCGGAAGGTTATATCGCGAAGCTTGTAAAATGCGGCATATCGATCGCAGTAGCTGAGCAGATTGGCGATCCAGCGACCAGTAAAGGCCCCGTAGAGCGAAAAGTGGTTCGCGTTGTTACGCCTGGCACACTGACTGACGAAGCATTTTTGGATGAGCGATCGGAGAACTTGCTTGGGGCGATTACTCACAAAGACAATGTATTCGGTATAGCATGGCTTGAGCTTTCATCTGGCCGATTCCATTTAACTGAGGTATCAGGTTTAAGCAACTTGATCGCTGAAGTGCATCGCCTTAAGCCTGCCGAGCTGCTGGTGAGCGACGATTTCCCTTATGAAGATTCACTCGGCCTTAAAACTTCTTTACGCCGACAGGGTCCTTGGCACTTCGAGTTAGACTCTTGTGAGCGTCTACTTTCAAAGCACTTTAAAACAAAAGACCTTGGTGGTTTTGGTTGCGATGATTTTAGCGTCGCCATTGGCGCAGCTGGCGCACTCCTCCAATACGTTAAAGATACCCAACACGACGAGTTATCGCACATCTCTTCAATGAGCAAAGAGTCCCTGTCAGACAGCATACTCATTGATGCAGCAAGTAGAAAGAATCTTGAGATTGATTCAACAACGCAAGGCGATTCTACCAATACCCTTAGCTGGGTGCTTGATCATTGT
>NZ_LWFU01001079.1:0-922 GCF_001635135.1 Oleiphilus sp. HI0080 | reverse complement strand
CTCTATGGTCCTTTACAGCCCTAATTGCACTGTCGCGCCCAGTACTTGGTCTGCACTACCCGAGTGACGTTCTGGTGGGTGCTGGCCTTGGACTCGCACTTGGTCTGCTCGGTCACGCGAGTTTAGTGGCGTTGTACTAAACCGTTTACCGAGTAATTCGCATTGGCATCCTGCATGGTGTTACGCCGTCATCATTTTGTAGCAAATCGTTCATCTTTCTGTCTTTTAACCTCGCTAATTTGAGTCCATGTATAACGACATTAAAACATTCAGTCCGGTAAAGGGAGCGCCCCTCAGGGGAACGCTAAATTTCCTAGTGACAAACTACATACCACGTGCTTTGAGCACACGACTAATGGGCCGTCTAAGCAAGGTTGAAAACCCCTTATTCACGCGCATCGCCTTAAGTACGTGGCAGTATTTCAGCGATGACATGCGTTTACATGAAGCGACCGAGAAAAGCTTTAAGAGCGTACATGCTTGCTTTACCCGTGAGCTCAAACCAGGTACGAGGCCAATTGATTCTGCAGAAGATCGTCTCGTCAGCCCTTGCGACGCTCAGATAGGAAGCTTCGGGAAGATTAAGAACCTGCAAGCGCTGCAAATCAAAGGCATGCCCTACGAGCTTGGCGAACTAACACAGGGAGCGATTGATCTTGAGCCCTACCAAAACGGGCGCTTTATTACGCTTCGATTGAAATCTAGCATGTACCACCACATGCACTCTCCCGCTCGTGGCGAGGTAGACAAGCTGCATTACATTTCCGGTGACACGTTCAATGTTAATCCTCCAACGCTTAAACGCATTAACCGCTTGTTCTGCCGCAACGAACGCGCAGTGATCGAAATAAAGCCCACCAATTTTGAAGGACGCATCGCGATGATCCCTGTCGCCGCGATTTTAGTCGCCAGTATGCGGTTC
>NZ_LWFU01001078.1:0-793 GCF_001635135.1 Oleiphilus sp. HI0080 | reverse complement strand
TAGCAAAAGAGTGAGATTATACGGGCGGTTTTTAAAGTAATTCACCTTGGCGGGTGGTTTAGGACGAATAATGATCGAATCAGAAGCGGTAAGTGGGGTCGAGCTTGCCATTTTTTTGGGTAAACTAAACGCGGTCTGTGATGAAATGGGGTACGTGCTACAAAGAAGCGCATTTTCTCCAAATATAAAGGATCGCCTTGATTTTTCATGCGCAGTATTTGATCGAGAGGGCGCAATTCTTGCCCAGGCGGCACACATTCCGGTTCACTTGNGGAGTATGGNCTATGCCATGAGAAGCCTCGTCGCGCAATTCGATTGGCAACAGGGTGATATGGTCGTGGTGAATGATCCATTTCAAGGCGGGACACACTTGCCTGATGTGACCATGATTGCACCCATGTTTATCCATGGTGAGCTGAGCGGGTTCGTTGTTAATCGAGCCAATCATGCAAATATCGGTGCGAGTGCCCCAGGTTCAATGCCTTTAAGTTCTGCGCTTGAAGAGGAGGGCGTGATACTGCCGCCAAAGAAGCTTCTGGAGTCGGGTCAGCTTAATGAGGAGCTTGCGAGCCAGATACGAGGCATTGATCCCGAGTGTTCCGGTGCACTGCCAGAGGACTTTGTTGCCCAGATAAGCGCGAACAAAACCGGATTGATGCGCTTGGAGGCAATACTCGTTATTCAAGATGAGCCGATCGACTTTTTCGATCGGATGAATGCTGCGCTTCATCAATATGGCGCGCAGTTGATGAAGCGTTTGATTAGCCAAATTCCGGAGGGCGTAGCACATTTT
>NZ_LWFU01001077.1:0-223 GCF_001635135.1 Oleiphilus sp. HI0080 | reverse complement strand
TATGGCATATTTCGTTGATACCGGTAATGTGTTCGATACAAATCGCGGATATGATTTTGATTTGAACGAAATCCGTTGGTCAACCGGCGTAGCGTTGCAGTGGAACACCTTTATTGGCCCGCTTGGGTTCAGTTTTGGTAAGGCGATGAATGCCACTCCTGAAGACGAAAAGCAGTTCTTCCAGTTTTCTTTAGGGCAGCCCTTTTAACTAAGTACGAGGAAT
>NZ_LWFU01001076.1:0-1185 GCF_001635135.1 Oleiphilus sp. HI0080 | reverse complement strand
TGCTGCAGACTCGGCAGAGTCTGAACCATGCACTGCATTCGCATCAATAGACGACGCGAAATCCGCTCGGATAGTACCTGCATCGGCTTCTTTCGGGTTCGTAGCACCCATCAAGTCGCGATTTTTAAGGACAGCGCCTTCGCCTTCTAATACCTGAACACAAACAGGGCCAGAAGTCATAAAAGAAACTAGATCCGCAAAGAAGGGACGCTCTTTATGCTCTGCATAGAAACCCTCAGCCTGCTCCTTAGAAAGACGAATCATTTTTGCTGCAACAATTTGCAAACCGTTTGATTCAAAACGATCATAGATTTTGCCAACAACATTTTTAGCTACAGCGTCAGGCTTAACAATTGATAAGGTGCGTTCTACCGCCATGGTTTCTATCCCCATTAAAATGTAAATTCGGCACACGGAATGCGCCATTCATAAATTGCGGCCGAATTATATGTCTGATTCACTCAAAAATATATCTTTGTACCGCGAGATTCGTAAAACTTAACGTTTTGGCACTATTGCGCCAACTTAGACAGCGCATTTCTCAATTGTGACGCCGCATCAAGGACTTCATCATCAGTAGTAAACCTTCCAAATGAGAATCGCAATGAGCTAAGAGCTTCTTCGTCGCCCAACCCCATAGCCTTCAGCACATGCGAGGGTTTCATGCTAGCAGAGTTACAAGCGCTTCCGGATGACACCCCAAGGTTTGGCAACGCAGTCAGCAGCATTTGCCCATCCACACCTGGAAAAGATAAATTAACAATGCCTGGGACAGTTTTTTCAGGATTACCATTTATTCTATACGTTGCACCACCAAGCATTTGTAAAAAACGCGCCCGATATCCAGCAACGCGTTCTTGCTCCGCCTGCATATCCTCAGTACACAACTGCAAAGCTTCCGCAAAACCTACAATCTGATGCACCGGCAACGTACCAGAACGCATACCTCTTTCATGCCCGCCTCCATGGATCTGCTCACGAACGCCAAACTCAGTAGATCGCCTAACGAACAGTGCGCCTACACCTTTCGGACCATATATCTTATGCGCACATAAGGAAATCATGTCTGCAGGCAACTCACTCAGGTTAATACGCAATTTACCTGCACTTTGCGCGCAATCAGCATGAAACAAAGCGCCATGCGATTTAGTGAATTGTGCCAGCTCCATAATCGGATTAACGACA
>NZ_LWFU01001075.1:0-487 GCF_001635135.1 Oleiphilus sp. HI0080 | reverse complement strand
ATCTTTCGCCAGAAGCATGCTCAGCAACGTATCGCGCACTTCAGTCGATTTCTCTGACAGTTGGGCATCAAATAAAGTAGCTCCATCACCAAGGTTTGGTATCTCAATAATCTCTTTAAAGAACCGGTAGTAGTCGCGAAATTCCGGCACCCATTCACAGTCAAAACTAAAGCGCTCTTGATCCGTGCCAAACACGTGATTTTCCAGCTCTTTATTTAAGCTATCAAGTACACGTTTTCCTTCATTAATCGCTTGATAAATCGAATGACAGAGATTCGTCACAAATGCCGTATTAAAGCTCTCTTTTAAACTTTCGAGCTCTTCGTGCTTACCTGCCAACACATTATTCTTCAGTGCGTTGTATACGGACTCGACTTGACGGGCGACACCTACAATTGATTTGAAGTATTCGCGGTCATGCTTGTCACCATAGGTATCAATGACAGCGATATGGTTAAAGGTACTGTTATGCAGATTGTGATCTCTA
>NZ_LWFU01001074.1:0-1012 GCF_001635135.1 Oleiphilus sp. HI0080 | reverse complement strand
TGAAATGGCAATGTTTCCAAAGTGAGAGAAAGCAAACTTAAGAACTTCGCGGGGCGACTTTTCCGCAAGCGAAGAATTCAGAGCGCTGATTGCTTCCGGAGTAAGGTTTTCTGCTTGCGTAAAGTCGTATTCCATTGTCGTGATATCTCGCTGGGGGATGTTGTAGAAGGCTTTGGATTGTATCGATGATTTATCAATATGCAAGCTGAAGCCTTTTCGTTAGAATGGCGCCCAAATTTTTGTCATTTAACTTGAAGTTAGTATCGGGAGTATGCGACGTGGAATTAGTTTGTCTGGATTTAGAAGGTGTCTTGATTCCGGAAATTTGGATTGCTTTTGCAGAGAAAACAGGAATTGAAGAGTTAAAAGCAACGACTCGTGATATCCCTGACTACGATGTTTTAATGCAGCAGCGTTTGCGTATCCTTGACCAGCACGGTTATGGCCTGAAAGAAATCCAGGAAGTCATCGATACACTTGACCCGCTTCCTGGTGCAAAGGAGTTTGTTCAGTGGTTGAATGAGCGTTTTCAGCTTATCATCCTATCGGATACATTCTACGAATTTGGTATGCCGTTTATGGCGAAGCTTGGTTTTCCGACACTTTTTTGTCACAAGCTCGAAGTCGCCGACGATGGGCGAATCACTAACTACCTTTTGCGCCAAAAAGATCCGAAGCGTCAGTCGGTTAGGGCGTTTCAATTGCTAAATTATCGTGTGATTGCAGCGGGTGACTCCTATAATGATACGACGATGCTGAAGCAGGCTGAGGCTGGTATTTTGTTCAAGTCTCCGCAAAACGTGATTGATGAGTTTCCTCAGTTTCCTGCTGTACATACTTATGACGACCTTAAAGCTGAGATTCTTAAAGTCAGCACCACTCGGTCTTCTTAATTTTTATTCCACTTGGAGTAGTGAATGTCTGAGCCTTCAGGCGAACGAATACAAAAGGTGCTTGCGCAAGCAGGCCTTGGCTCTCGCAGAGAGATTGAACGTTGGATCGCAGATGGTCG
>NZ_LWFU01001073.1:0-7885 GCF_001635135.1 Oleiphilus sp. HI0080 | reverse complement strand
ATTGAGGATAATGAGCGATTCTACTTTGTGCACAGCTATTATGTGCCTACCTCAATTGATTCAAGTTTAATTGCTGGTCAAAGTCGCTATGGTGTTGATGTGGTTGCTGCACTTACGGATGGCAACGTATTTGCTACGCAGTTTCACCCTGAGAAAAGTCAGCACGCTGGTCTTCAGCTGCTCAAGAATTTTAGTAATTGGAATGGCCGAGTTTAAGTCGGCCAAAGTTGGAAAAAGCTATGTTAATAATCCCTGCTATTGACCTGAAAGATGGTAAATGTGTTCGCCTACGCCAAGGTCGAATGGACGACTCAACTGTGTTTTCTGACGATCCTGTTGATATGGCTGGACGTTGGATGGATCAGGGGATTCGTCGTCTGCATCTAGTTGATCTTAATGGTGCGTTTGATGGAGAGCCGGTTCATAAAGAAATCGTTACCGCAATTGCCAAGCGCTTCCCTAACTTGCCGATTCAAATCGGTGGTGGTATCCGCAGCCTTGAAACGATTGATGCCTATCTAAATGCCGGTGTTGAATATGTAATTATCGGTACCAAAGCGGTAAAAGAACCAGAGTTTGTAAAGGAAGCCTGTGAGGCCTTCCCGGGTCATATTATTGTTGGTCTAGATGCAAAAGACGGTAAGGTTGCGACCGATGGCTGGGCAGACGTTTCGAGTGTTGAAGCGACCGATCTTGCTAAGCAGTTTGATGCGCAGGGTGTGTCGTCTATTGTGTATACCGATATTGCTCGTGATGGAATGATGCAAGGCGTTAATGTTGAGGCGACTGTACGACTAGCTCAAGCATCTTCTATTCCCGTTATCGCTTCTGGTGGTGTCACTAATATGAAAGACATTGAAGCTTTGGCTGCACAGGCGCAACATGGAATATGTGGCGCCATTACTGGCCGCGCAATATATGAAGGGACACTCGATGTTAGAGAAGCGCAAAGTTATAGCGACTTGCACAGCGGATATGATGCGAGTGACGCGAAGGATCGTGTGTAATGGGGCTCGCTAAACGAATTATCCCTTGCCTTGATGTTGATGGGGGGCGCGTTGTAAAAGGCGTGCAGTTTGTTGATATTCGAGATGCTGGCGACCCGGTTGAAGTTGCCAAGAAGTACGACGAGCAGGGTGCAGATGAAATTACTTTTCTAGACATTACTGCGAGCCATGAAGAGCGTGAAACGACTATTCATATGGTTGAACAGATCGCCGAGAACGTCTTTATCCCTCTAACAGTGGGCGGGGGAATCCGTAAACTGGAAGATATCCGTAACATGCTTAACGCTGGTGCAGATAAAGTAAGTATTAATACGGCTGCTGTCTTTAATCCAGAGCTTGTTCGAGAAGCGGCTGAGCGCTTTGGGAGTCAATGTATTGTTGTTGCTATTGACGCCAAAAAAGTAAGTGGCCCCGAAGAGGAGCCGCGTTGGGAAATTTTCACTCATGGTGGTCGTAAGCCGACAGGTTTGGATGCTGTTGAGTGGAGCAAAAAGATGGCCGACTACGGCGCTGGCGAAATTCTGCTCACAAGTATGGATCAGGATGGTGTGAAGAGTGGTTATGACTTAGGCGTGACAAGAGCCATTTCAGAAGCTGTCTCTATTCCCGTCATCGCATCAGGCGGCGTAGGGAATTTGCAGCATTTAGCGGATGGTGTGACACACGGTGGTGCCGATGCTGTACTGGCTGCAAGTATCTTCCATTTTGGCGAACATACGGTTCAAGAAGCGAAAGAGTTTATGGCGGCTCAAGGTATAGAGATGCGTCTTTAAGCGAATAGTTTGCAAGGGCTCTTCTTGAATGACTTAAAAAAAACCGCTGGAGCTTGCGCTTCAGCGGTTTTTTTATATCTTATTGTTTTGCTCTACGATTTTTGTTTATTGTTGTTCTGCTTTTTCTTAATCGCGTCCGTGCGTCGTTTTACTACTCTAAGAGCTCTAAGCGAACACGCCCCAGTCGTTCAGGCGAGATCTAAGCTTTAGCTCTGCACTTACTTTTTGTGTTTCTTTCCATTGTTTTGCTGCTTTCGCACCTGCGATGATCATTTGCTCCTCATCACTACCTTGCTCCCGGTCCGCCGCTTTTTTGATCGCTTGGCTAAGTTCTGCTTCGCTCAGTTTTAGCGTTGAGCTTAATACGAGTGCATTGAATTTATTTCGGGTTTTTAGGTCACAGTTCGCTTCTTTGGCGATGTAGTCAGATGCTCCGATCAAGTAAAGAGAGACGGCATCTCGTAACCAAACTAGCTGAGGACTGAATAGATCAGTGAACTCTCGTTTAACTGGAATCATTTGGATTCCGGAAAATATCTGTGCCTCTTTGAGAGCCGTAATGCGCGTGTTGTAAGTGCTTTGAGTTTTATCTTCTTCGACAATGATGATTTCGTCATCGTATGTGTTTTGGGTTTCTCTGCTGCTGTGAGCGCCTTTGAGCTGTAAAGATTGTTTGCGAGCGAGAGTATATGAACGAGCACCGACGTAGCCGAGTAGGCCTAATGCCAAGACTTCTAAAACATGGATGGTGATACTAAGCATTGTGTTCTCTTCCGATTCTTTATTTTCAGTAACAATAGTATACCTCTGATTACACTTTGTTACGCGAAGAAGATAACATTTTTGGGTGGACGTAGTTCACGCCACGCGAGTCAACGACTCTACGCGGCATTTCCCAATGGTTTGCAATTACACGGCTTGTTTGAGGTTTTGTTGGTCTTCAAGAAAGAATTTACGCAAATCTGCATATCCCAGCGGTCTGCTAAAAAGGTAGCCTTGCGCATAGTCGCAGCGGTTAATGTTGAGAAAATCCCGCTGATCGATGTCTTCTACGCCTTCTGCTACCACCTTAAGATTTAGTTTGTGTGCTACAGCAATAATGGCTGACGTTATCTCCATGGCGTTGAGGTCGTCAGGGACATCCCGTACGAATTCTCTATCCACTTTCAGAATGTCGACAGGGAGGCTTTTTAGATAGCTGAATGACGAATAACCGGAGCCAAAGTCGTCAATTGTCACTGTCGATCCCGCGGCTTTGATACGATTGAGTTGGTCGATAACTGTTTCCATATCTTCCATGAGCATGCTCTCTGTTACTTCAAGCTCAAGGTTTTTCGCGTCCATGCCCGCTTGCTCAAGCGCTTCAACGACGGTATTGACCAGTTTTAAGTCGGTGAATTGCCTTGTCGACAAGTTAACTGCTACCCGAATGTTTAAGCCTGTATTTTCGTTGAGTTGTTGAATTTCACTACAGGCTTTTTTCATCACCCAGTCTCCGATGGGTATGATCAAGCCTGTTTCCTCTGCAATGGAGATAAAATCAACAGGTGATATTTCACCTTTAGTAGGGTGGCGCCAGCGAATGAGCGCTTCAACACTCTGTATCTGATTGGTTTTAAGATCGACCTGGGGTTGATAATGGAGATAAAACTCATCGTTTTCTAGCGCGTGACGCATTTCATGTTCAATCTCCATCAAATGGCTGGCGCGCACGTTTAGTTCTTCGGTAAAGAAGCAGAAACCATCGCGACCTCTCTCTTTTGCTTTGTAAAGGGCCATGTCGGCATTCCGCATCAGAGTTTCGCTACTTGTTGAGTCTGTTGGCGCAATGGTAATTCCAATGCTGGTCGAGATAATGACTTCGTGTTTGCCAAGCTTAATGGGCTTTTTAAGAATCGTCAGGATATGTTCTGCGATAGCGGCAATTTTATCATTGTTCGAAACGTCATTGAGCAAGATGGTGAACTCATCACCACCAAGACGCGCAACCGTATCCTGTTTACGAACACAGGTTTTTAAACGCTCAGCGATGGTAACCAGGAGCTCGTCTCCAGCCTGATGTCCAAGGGTATCGTTGATCCGTTTAAACTGATCAAGGTCTAAAAACATGATCGCAGAACTGTGTTTATGTCGGCGAGCGCTCAGAATCGACTGATGGAGTCGGTCTATAAACAGGCGGCGATTGGCTAATCCAGTTAAGGAGTCAAAAAGAGCCAAGTTTTGCATTTTACTGTTGGCGTCTTTCAATGCGCTAATATCGATGGCGGATATCACATAGTTTGTAATGATGCGGTCACGGTTATACACAGCCGCGACTGTAATTGCGCTCCAATACTGTGCGCCGTTCTTTTTCAAACAAAGCGCTTCTCCTTCCCAGCTGGCTTTAAGGCATCGGTTGTCGAGAAGCTGAATATCTGCTTCATCAACTCTTCTCTCTGGGGAGAGAATGTCGATGGCTTGACCAATTACCTCATGATGAAGATAGCCGTTGTTTCGGCAAAATTTTTGGTTTACGTACTCGATTACACCATTTGCATCGGTCATGACGATACTTGCACCGCTGTTGGTGACAGCGCTACTTAGCTTCGACATCATCACTTCTGTTGCTTGGTGGCTCTCGATGTTGTTCTTAAGGCGGGAGTTAAGTCTGCCTAGGACGAAGCTCATACCACCAAAAACAATTGCCAAAGAGCCGAAGATTAAAGCTTTCAGTGCCAACTCGTCATTTTGAGCTGTTCCGCTTGCCCAGAGCTCGGGACTTAGTAGGGATAAGCTGGCTAGAGAGGCGCAGCGGTTAACTATTATTGTTTTTCGCACAAAAGTACCCTTCACTCGCATTATCTTTGTTATGTAGTTTTAGTGTAGGGGAGGGCGTGGGCAAAAAAAGAGAGCATTCGTTCGATTGTGTAACGGTTATAAAGGATCGGGTAAGTATGTGAAAATATATATAAAAAAAGCCCGCTTAATGAAGCGGGCTTTTGCTAGAAACTCTTGGTTATTAGAGTTGTTCTTTAGCCTTTTTGGCCCAATCAGAGAAGCCTTTTGTGCTTGAGAACTGTTCCAGCTTTTTGCGATCAGCGGCACTTGGATTCGCAATTTGTTCAAAACTGGTAATGCCCGCAGCTTCAAGCTTCTTAGCGGTTGCTGGACCAACCCCAGGAAGTTTTGAAAGGTTGGCTTTTGCCGCCGTTTGAACTTTTTTAACGTCCTTCTTAATCTCTTTTTCCACCTTTTTTACTTCTTTTTTAACCGTCTTGGTGGCAGCTTTCGCTTTTGAAGCAACCGTCTTTTTAGCAGCGGTCGCTTTAGCCGTGGCTTTCTTTGCAACAGGTTTCTTACTGACAGACTTCGCAGTGCTCTTGGCAGACGACTTTGCCTTTGAGATGGTTTTCTCTGCTTTTTTCTTCTCAACACCAAGCTTTTTCATGAGTTGGTCTTGCAGCTTGTTGAATTCTTTGATGCGCTTGTCTAGCTCTTTCTGAGCTCGGTTCATTTCTCGATCGCTCACCTTCTGGATATCTTCCATAAGTTTTTTCATCGGTTCATGAACTTGGGCTTGTAGCGTGTCGATTTGTTTGAACGCTTCGCTGACCATTTTATCGAATTGCTTCGACGTCGCTTCAAATTCTTTATTGATACGGTCTACTACTTTATCGATACCTAATTTGTTTGTTTTGCTCATTGTCTCGCGGGCTCCGGGATGATGTTGCGTAAAAGGTAAAGTCACAGTTTAACGGCGGCAGTGCCGTTTGTTGTTGATAAGCATCAAGCGTACCTGACTATATGAATCATAGCTGACTGTCCAATGTCACATAGCTACGGTGCTAGGTAAATACTAGAGGTGTGCCGCGTGTTTGTCGAATTTTGAACCTGGCGCTTTGTTTCGAGCTTGAGTGTAAAAAAACTGCAATGAAGTTTGCGCGCACTGATAGAAAACGTGTCGCGCAAAGATGGTGCAAATACCGTTGAATTTTTAGACCTCAGTCAAGCTTGTCTGAGGCAACATGGTACGTCGGATCTTCGATTACATTTACTTCGACAAGGTTACCCGCTTTTTCTAAAAGTAGGCGACACTCTGGGCTAAGGTGTTTTAAGTGTAATGTTTTGCCCGCATTGAGGTAGCGTTCTGCGAGCGTATCGATCGCCTCTAAACCGCTATGATCTGCTACGCGGGATCGCGCAAAATCAACGATGATGTCATTGTTGTCTTCTTGAACGTTAA
Organism: Oleiphilus sp. HI0080; assembly: GCF_001635135.1. Taxonomy (NCBI): domain Bacteria; kingdom Pseudomonadati; phylum Pseudomonadota; class Gammaproteobacteria; order Oceanospirillales; family Oleiphilaceae; genus Oleiphilus; species Oleiphilus sp. HI0080. Next base: position 1,883 of record NZ_LWFU01001073.1, on the reverse strand, counting down.
ACTGTTCAAGAAAGCTCGACGTCGAACCAAAAAACAGCGCTCCATCTACTTCATATAGCGTGCTGCCATCGGTCGTTTCCTTTCTGATCACTAAGATGTGTTTCGCATGTTGCCATGCAAACACCAAAGCAGACACGATGACACCGACCACCACGGCAACCGCTAGATCAGTGATAACCGTGACACCAGATACAAGTACGAGTACGAACGCATCGGCTTTTGGTACCTTGCCCAATATGCGAAAGCTCGACCACTCGAAAGTACCAATAACAACGATAAACATGACTCCGACAAGTGCGGCGACAGGAATCTGCTCGATTAGGCTGGATGTAAACAATATAAAGCAAAGCAAAAACAGAGCTGCAGATAGTCCGGAGAGACGTCCGCGTCCACCAGAGTTTACGTTAATCATGCTTTGACCAATCATGGCACAACCACCCATGCCGCCAAAGAAGCCCGTCACGGTATTTGCAACGCCCTGACCAACACACTCTTGATTGCCTTTGCCGTGCGTTTGGGTGATTTCATCAATCAGGCTTAGCGTTAATAACGACTCGATGAGACCAATGGTTGCAAGCACCAATGCGTATGGAAAGATGATGGTGAACGTTTCCCAAGTAAAGGGAACGGAAGGGATTGAGAAGCTTGGAAGGCCGCCCGCAATCGATGCCACATCGCCTACAACGCGTGTATCGATATTGCCGAAAATCACGATCAGAGTGACGACAATAATCGCCGCGAGTGATGATGGAATGGCCTTAGTGAGTTTTGGCAGAAAGTGAATGATGGCCATCGTTAATGCGACCAAACCTAGCATGCTGTATAGAGCAGAGCCTTCTAACCAGGCGATATCAATGATACTACCTTCAAGGCCTGTTCCTGCAAGCCAGCCTTGTTCTGCTTCTGACTGTCCAAATTGCCCTAATTGAGCAAGAAAAATGACGATGGCCAAGCCATTTACAAAGCCGAGCATAACCGGGTGTGGCACCATTCGGATAAACTTGCCTAACTTCAATATACCTGCGGCTATTTGCAGAATTCCCATAAGGACTACGGTGGCGAACAGATATTCAACGCCGTGTGCTGCGACCAATGACACCATCACGACAGCAAGAGCACCTGTCGCGCCAGAGATCATGCCGGGGCGGCCACCAATCAATGATGTAATTAGACCGACCATAAATGCAGCATAAAGGCCGACTAGCGGTTCTACACCTGCGACAAATGCAAAGGCGACGGCTTCAGGTACTAAAGCGAGTGCAACGGTTAAACCTGATAGCAAATCGTTTTTGACGCTCAGTTGTCGGCTTGCAGAAATTTCAAACATAGTAGGTCCGTAGTGACATGAGTTAGCGTTTGATTACCTGTGAATCGGCTGTTGCCGGATTGTTAGGTAAGGGCGCGCGGATTATAGAGATTGGTCTTAGTGATTACAAATTAGGGGGGGGCTAGAAATCTAACCCCTCTAAACTAGCTTTGACTATTTGTGTTTTCTCGGCGGCAAACCGGTATGTTGGGTATGAAAGCGGCCCTTACGCATTTTTGAGGTAGCGCTGCTTTTTTTCATTTTACTGTTACGCGTTTCGCTCTTTGGCTGGGTTGGCGGTATTAGGTGTTTCTTGCCATAACCAATGAGATGCGCCTTACCCATGTTGTTCAGTGCTTCCCGGAGAAGAGGCCAGTTGTTGGGGTCGTGATAGCGCAAGAATGCTTTGTGCAAACGGCGCTGAATCGCGCCTTTAGGCACAGGCATCTTTTCACTCTTGTAGTCAACGCGATGCAGCGGGTCTTTCTCTGTATGGTACATCGCCGTTGCACTCGCCATTGGTGACGGGTAAAAGTTTTGAACCTGATCCGCCCTAAATCCATTGCCCTTTAGCCAA
>NZ_LWFU01001072.1:0-798 GCF_001635135.1 Oleiphilus sp. HI0080 | reverse complement strand
TAGTGACGCCCTTTGCTTATGGCGCGACACAATTGAGAGATCAGAATAATAGAACGCTTCCGCACGAGAAAAACCGGCGTACTTACCTTGAAATTCACTACAACGAGTGAGCAGGGTCGCTGCCGCTATGCGCAAACGCGGAGTCTAGGCCTTCAAGGCCTTGGCTCGATAGAGAATGTTGATCATCGCACCAAACATGATTAAGACCATGCCAACAATGGCGAGAGATGTTGGTACTTCGTCAAAAAACAACAGGCCAAAAATAACGGCAAACACAACCTGCACATACGAAAATGCCGTCGCTCTGGCGGCTGTTTCGGTCTGCATTGCCTTTGTTAATCCGACTTGCCCCAACTGAGTAAAAACGCCCACCAGCAACAGTAAAACCCAAGTAGAAAGAGACTCGGGCCAAACGAAATCTGAGCCGAGCAATACCAAAGACATTGGCAATGCAATCATAGGGAAGTACAAAATAATCACCGAGCTATCTTCGAGCGCACTTAGCTTGCGAACCAGAACATATGCAATGGCACTCCCAAAAGCACCGAGTATTGCGATACTCACTCCGAAGAGGTTCAACCGCGTTACGTGCTCCGTGAGTTCTGCGTGACTTCCAGTCTGCAATATTGAGCCTAGAGATGCCGGCTCGACGACCAATACAAGCCCGATAAAACTCAACACCACGCATGCAACAACGCCAAGCTGAAATCGCTCACCCAAAAACAGCAGCGCAAGGACCGCAACAAACATCGGATGTAGATATTGCAGCATGGTTGCCTCAGCGAGTGGCAATACCGT
>NZ_LWFU01001071.1:0-837 GCF_001635135.1 Oleiphilus sp. HI0080 | reverse complement strand
AACGATGCGCCTTTTTTGCTCATTAATGGCGATGTCTATTTTGAAGAAGATTTAAGCCCTTGGCTGGATCATGCTCTCCATGCGCACCGCCAAGTGCAGGCAAACCTGTTGCTCTGCCAAAACCCCTGTCACAATCCTTCCGGCGATTTCGACATCCACGGGATGGATCACACTGGCTGTGCGCGCCTATCAATCAAAGCTGACCAAGCTGATAGTGCACATAACGCACGCACGTATAGCGGAATCGGCTTGTACCGCCCGAGTGTGTTTACCCAATTGCCACCCGGCCCGGCACCGCTTGGCCCCATCCTAAGACAGCTCGCGCAACAAGGCGGTCTTTACGGCTCAGAAATGCGTGCATTCTGGCTCGATGTTGGCACACCAGAACGACTCAACCAACTTGATCAACGCCTACGTCACGACAAAGACACGCAAAGCCAACTAACATAGCGGATTTATACGTTAGCCAACCATCTTAGGCGCAATAATTGCTTCTTTCACAATATCGCTGTTTTTGTGTCAGAAATTTGTACTACCTTAGGAGCAACCTATGTGGCTAAGCATCCTCGGCATCGCAACGCTTTTGTTGTTATCGTGCCTCCTTATCGTCATTAATCACTCTTGGGCATCGCTCAAAGCATTACCCGCAACCCTAAAACGTGACTTAAAAGAGCCCGAATCAAACGAGCAGAGCATCATCGTTCAAGTCGTCGGTTTCTCAAAACTATGGTTTCGTAAACAGTTTGCGCTCATCGATAAAGAACTTGCGACGATGGATAAAAGCCTCGTGCGCACAGGCCTGATCGCCGCGCGAGAAGAGTACTCTGAAGAAGATGC
>NZ_LWFU01001070.1:0-867 GCF_001635135.1 Oleiphilus sp. HI0080 | reverse complement strand
TCAATGGGTTCTTTGGCTCGCATTGGTGCGTGGGAAGTAGACATAGAAAATAGAGCTGTGACTTGGTCTAGCATGACGAAGGAAATCCATGAGGTAGGGCCGGATTACACACCCTGTCTAGAGGAAGGAATCCAATTCTATAAAGAAGGAGAGAGCCGAGAACGCATTGAGTCAGCGGTCAAATCCGCCATGGAAGAGGGTACACCCTGGAACCTTGAGCTCCAGATCGTGACAGCAAAAGGCAATGAGCTTTGGGTCGCAGCCTTGGGTAGAGCGGAATTGAGGGATGGAAAGTGTGTCCGCCTCTATGGGTCTTTTCAAGACATAGATGAAAGAGTAAAAGCCGACAACGCCCTAAAAGAAGCAATCGAGCATTCAGCCTCCCAAACATCACGCATGAGGTTGGCCAATGATTCGGCCGCAATCGGCGTCTGGGAGTGGAATCTCAGCACAGATGAAATGACATGGGATGAATGGATGTATCGACTTTACGATACCTCCGAAGACGAGTTTTCCGGAGCAACGGAAGCTTGGGAGAATCGCCTTCACCCGGATGACATCGAGCATGCGAATTCTCAATTCGAACGCGCCGTTTCAGGCGAGGGAAAATACGACCCGGAATATAGAATTGTGCGTCCGAATGGCGAAATACGCTGGTTGAAAACAAGTGCTGAGGTTTTCCGAGACAACTCGGGAAAAGCAATCAAAGTCATTGGCGTCAACTACGACATCACAGAGAAAGTGACAACCTTGGAGAAGCTTGAGGCGGCCAAAAACGCAGCCGAGCATGCGGCTCGTGCAAAGGGCGAGTTCTTGGCGAACATGAGCCATGAAATTCGGACCCCGATGAACGGTGTCATTGGTATG
>NZ_LWFU01001069.1:0-954 GCF_001635135.1 Oleiphilus sp. HI0080 | reverse complement strand
CTCTTTTGAAAACGTCATCCTGGCATTTGGGTCGAGTTTCGCCATGCTTTTCAGATCTAAGGCTTGGTCTGCGCTCCCTGTGAAAGCTGTATGGCCGACGCGCATCATTTTTCGCAGTTCGCATCCGAGTTGAAGCCCGTCATTAGCTCTTAATACATGGTTAACCTCCTCGACTGCACTTGGCTCGCCTTGAACGACATCCCAAGCAGATTCACCACTATACCAACCTCCCTGATCAGGATAGGGATTATGCGTGTAGTCATTGTCGGGTATTACTCGCAACGGACCAATACAGACACTGCTATTCAGATAGCGAAGAAGATTATGGAAGGGGGCATCAATAATATCGGAAAGAATTTCATGCACGCGTTCTGTACGTAGCGGGTCATCCAGATCCATGCCAGTAGCAACGGTCTGACCTGGAATAACGATCGCTCCGAACTTACTCAAAAATCCTATAGATGTATTATCCTCGGATGTTTGGTTTCCTCGTGAATGGCTACCAATTTGAATAAGAGTTTCAAGCTCCGTTGTGGGTAAGGCGAACTCACCTGCGTCCTCATCAGAAAGCAACAACGGATGGTGGAAGTTAATATAGGAAATTCGTGCTTGTTTTAAGCCTGCATCACTTTCGAGTTTCACAACTAGGCGATCATCTAGCCATATTCGAGTTTGTGAAACATAAGCTGTTTCTTTATGAGCAGACCAGGCAATTTCTAGTTCAACTGAAAACGAATCAGCTATGCCGCAAGGACTTTCTGCGGTTAGGCCAAAGTCCTCATTAATTAGGTCGGGAAGTTTTGCGAAGGTTTGTCCGATTTCCCCTTTTTTGTCTATGTCGAGCTTTATCGTAATCCGATTTTTAGTATTTCGACCATGAACCAGACTTTCGAACCCTTTAATTTTTTTACCGCCTAAAGCATCAAGCTGCCTTGGGTCGCACTGTCCCTTTGA
>NZ_LWFU01001068.1:0-731 GCF_001635135.1 Oleiphilus sp. HI0080 | reverse complement strand
TCCTGCAAGACGCGCAATAGTCTAGCTTGCGCGTCTAGTGGAAGCTCTCCAATCTCATCCAAAAATAAGGTGCCGCCATCTGCCGCCTCAATTAACCCCGCTCGAGCAGACACCGCGCCGGTAAAAGCGCCTTTCTCGTGGCCAAAAAGTTCAGATTCAATCAGGGACTCTGGGATAGCGGCACAGTTGATACATACGATCTCCTGATTACTTCGTCGGCTAAGTTCGTGGATCGCCTTGGCCGCTAACTCTTTACCGCTACCTGTCTCACCTTGAATCAAGACGCTTGCGTCAGTTGGAGCCACCTTGTCAATGAGGCCGAACACCTTTCGCATTGGTTGGCAGCGGCCATAAATCATGTCGCTGGCATTCTTGGATTGCCTGCGTTCTTGCGTAGTTGAGCGGTGAGAGTGCTTATTGAGAATGTCTTCAACCGATGACAGTAGGTCTGTCTCATCGTATGGCTTCGCGATGTAATCAACCGCTCCCAGTTTCATTGCTTCGACAGCTGAGCGTAAACTTGCGAAGCTCGCCATAACGAGGACTGGGATTTCGTGTGCGAGTGGAATGATGTCTGTCCCGGCTTGTCCAGACACGCGAAGATCGGTAATGATCAGATCAAAAGATGCGATTGGGAAATCGTCTACTGCTTGATTGATGGAGTGCACGTTCTCCACCTGAAAGTTATGACCGCTTAGTATCTCAACGAGTTCGGAGTATCCGTTGTTTTC
>NZ_LWFU01001067.1:0-945 GCF_001635135.1 Oleiphilus sp. HI0080 | reverse complement strand
AGAAAGCTAGGCGATATTGGTGTGCTTGGGATGACAATCTCCGAAGAGTATGGCGGCTCTGGCTTGGGTTACCTCGCACATACCATTGCGATGGAAGAGATCAGTCGAGGCAGTGCGTCAATTGGCCTAAGCTATGGTGCACACTCAAACCTTTGCGTTAACCAGATCTATCGCAACGGCAACGACGAACAGAAACAAAAATATCTTCCTAAGCTTTGCTCTGGCGAGCACATTGGCGCTCTGGCAATGAGTGAACCGAACGCCGGAAGCGATGTGGTCAGTATGAAGTTACGAGCTGAACTCAAAGGCGATCATTATGTGTTGAACGGCACAAAAATGTGGATCACTAACGGGCCTGACGCCCATACTTACGTAATCTATGCCAAGACCGATGCAGACAAAAAAGCGCATGGTATTACTGCATTTATCGTCGAGCGTGACTGGAAGGGCTTCTCACGCTCACCTAAACTAGACAAGCTTGGTATGCGGGGTTCAAACACCTGTGAGCTCGTATTCGACAATGTCGAGGTCCCCATTGAGAATGTTCTGGGTCACGAGAACAAAGGTGTTCAGGTGCTCATGAGCGGTTTGGATTACGAGCGAATCGTTCTGAGCGGTGGGCCAACGGGCATTATGCAAGCCTGCATGGACAACGTTGTACCCTATATCCACGAACGTACGCAGTTTGGTCAGCCAATTGGTGAATTCCAACTTATCCAAGGTAAAGTGGCCGACATGTATACAACTATGAACGCGTGCAAAGCTTACCTATATGCCGTTGCCCAGTCAGCTGATCGCGGCGAAGCGACTCGAAAAGACGCCGCAGGCGTGATCCTTTATTGTGCTGAGAAGGCAACACAAATGGCCTTGGATGCGATACAGATTCTTGGTGGTGACGGCTATATCAATGACTATGAAACGGGGCGATTGCTTCGTGACGCCAAG
>NZ_LWFU01001066.1:0-1194 GCF_001635135.1 Oleiphilus sp. HI0080 | reverse complement strand
TATTTTTGCCGATCAGGGAAGAGCGAGCGATAGTCAGGTCGAATTCTTTAGCGCTGGCCAAAATACCGTTCCTGGTAGTTATGAGCTAAATATTACGCAAGTAGCGACGCGCGCGAGTCTGACGGGCGGTTCTGCGTTAGCCGCCTCGACAGTGATTGATGCCGATAACGATGAGTTATCAATTAGTGTGGATGGCTTTAGCTCCGCCACGATTAGTTTAGCTGCCGGAACGTATACGCAGACTGAGCTTGCTGCGGAGATACAGTCCAAGATCAATTCTGACGCGACGCTGTCAGGCATCGGGGCGTCTGTTACTGTTAGTGTTGATGGGAGTGGGGCCTTGAGCATCACTTCTGACCGGTATGGTAGTAATTCAAAGCTAGAAATTACTACCGTTGATACAAACACGACTACAGCACTTGGTTTATCTGTTGCTACGGCCGCAGACGGTGTAGACGTGGCAGGTACGATTAATGGTAAAGCAGCAACTGGAGAAGGTCAGATACTAACCGGAGCCGACGGCTCTGATGTTGAAGGTCTTTCTGTTCGAATTAATGGTGGTCAAACAGGAAATCGCGGTGATATTAGCTATATTGAAGGGGTTGGAGAGCGCTTAGTTGACGCAATTACTAACTTTTTATCTGTAGATGGAACGATTACTGCTAAGAATGAGAGACTGAACGCTGAGCTTGAGTCGATCGCGGAGTCTAGAGCTCGTCTCAATGAGCGATTGCTCAATCTGGAAACGCGATTGGCAAAGCAGTTTACGGCAGCAGATATTTTGATTGCGCGACTAAACAGCACACAAGATTTTATCAAGGGTCAGCTAGAAGCTTTGGCTGGCATTGGTAGTAAAGAGTAATGGAGAGTAAAGAATGAAAGCACTAAATCAGTATGCGGCTGTAAATACGCAAACGAGTGTAGTCGATGTAGATCGTCATAAATTGATTCAGCTGCTTTACGATGGCGCCTTAGACCGAATAAACACAGCTAAAGCTCGTATCCAGGCAAAGGATTACGAAGCTAAGAATAAGTTGATAAGTAAGACGATTGACATTCTGGCAGGGCTGCGAAGTTTCATTGACGACTCACAGTCATCTGAGCTCGCCGAGAACCTCACTCAGTTATACACATATTGTGAGAATCGACTACTCGAAGCAAATATGAAGAACGACATCGCAATACTAGAGGAAG
>NZ_LWFU01001065.1:0-1080 GCF_001635135.1 Oleiphilus sp. HI0080 | reverse complement strand
ACTTTGTAATGGGAGAGGACACAAGCAATCCACCGGAAGCGGTCGTTCCACAACTTGAAGCAGACCCGTATTACAAGCTAATTGCACGCATCCATGTCCCTATCGTCATCGCCGTGTTCATATATATCGGTTGGTTTGTTGCAAACACTGATTTAAGCGCGGGCGGATACATCGCCTCAGCGTTAACTGCAGGCTATATCGGCGGGCATGGTCTTAACATTGGCCACGAGCTGGGGCACAAAAAGAATAAGCTCGATCAATGGCTAGCGAAAATCGTACTAGCACCGGCCGCTTATGGTCACTTTTTTGTTGAGCACAACCGAGGGCACCACAAGATGGTCGCGACTCCCGAAGATCCAGCCTCTTCGAAAATGGGGGAGAATATTTACAGCTTCGCCCTGAGAGAGCTTCCTAATGCGATCATTCGCGCGGCTAAAATTGAACATACGCGTTTAACGAAAGAGGGTAAGAACCCGTTTTCGCTGCGCAATGAGTTCATTCAAACCTTAACAATGACGCTCGTGTTTTATATAGCGATGGGTTTATGGCTTGGGCCTGAAGTGGTGCCATACCTTTTTATTGCTGCATTTTGGTCTATGTGGCAGTTAACGTCTGCCAACTACATTGAGCACTATGGGTTGCTGCGCCAAAAGCTTCCGTCTGGGCGATATGAGCGGCCACAGCCCCACCACAGCTGGAATAGTAACCACATCTTTTCTAATTGGGCCCTTTTCCATCTTCAGCGACATTCGGACCATCACGCAAATGCTACACGGGCATATCAATCATTACGCCATTTTGACAACTTACCGTCATTCCCAAACGGTTACTTTGGTATGTTCTCTGTGGCGTATATCCCCTGGCTTTGGTTTAAAGTTATGGATAAGCGTTTAGTCGAGGTTGTAGACGGAGACCTTAACCAGATCAACATGCTTCCTAGCAAGCAAGAAAAGCTCGTTGCGAAATACCAGCTTACTCGACAATAGCAAATGCGCGCTTAAAACCAAGCGATGCTTAGAGTGTGCTCAAAAGGCCTTTGGGTAAACCCGAACACACTGAACAAAGTAGTGTGATAACGAG
>NZ_LWFU01001064.1:0-869 GCF_001635135.1 Oleiphilus sp. HI0080 | reverse complement strand
TGAGCTCGCTTTCCTGGATGCGGTTGCAAAGGGATACTGGGAGCGGGATATGGGTGCGCTTGATCGATTGTTCAAATCTGAGGTTTGGGTGCACGGGGTATCATTTTTTGACTGATTGCTTCAGAAACATGCCTTCCTAGGCGCGCTCAGTCGTGCATACTTTCTTTGATGATAACCGAAACGCCGGCTGACGCAGTTGGATATTATGCGATAGCAAACCTTGACTGGAGATCGTGTCGATCAGACACGACGACTGAGCGCAGAAGAGCTTGTCCATTATAGCCTTTGGGAATCTGGAACGAATTTTAGACAGTTGTCCTTAGCACTACTAGACTCTAGTAATTGCCTAAGAAATCTATGGAGTTCCCTTACATGGACGAGCTGATTTTTGCAGAGGAGACGTCTCTCTCTGACAGCCCTTCTGATGAATCTTGCTGGAAGATACTCGTCGTCGATGATGAGCAAGATGTACATCAGTCCACCATCCTAGCGCTTGGGCGCGAAAGGTTATGTGGCCGTCCGCTTCAGTTTGATCACGCTTATTCTAGCGAAGAGGCAAAAAAGATTTTGTCTACTAAGTCGGATTACGCCGTTATTCTCTTAGACGTTGTGATGGAAAATGATCAGGCAGGTTTTGAGCTGGTTCGATACGTGCGCGAAGACTTGGCGATTAGGGACACACGTATCATTCTCCGTACAGGGCAACCTGGCTATGCGCCTGAGCTCGAGTCAATTGCCAAATATGAGATCAATGACTACAAGGCGAAATCTGAACTCACCCGCAATAAACTGTTTACAACATTAACCGCTGCTATCCGTTCATATTCCCAGATTCGTGCTTTACAACTGAGCAAAAAAGGGCTTGAAAG
>NZ_LWFU01001063.1:0-1145 GCF_001635135.1 Oleiphilus sp. HI0080 | reverse complement strand
TGATCGAAGGCATTCGCGGCAAGCAATTTGCGCTCTATTATAAGGTGCACCACTGTATGTTAGATGGTGTCGCGGCAATGCGGATGGGTATGCGCTTAATGTCTGAGGACCCAAGCGTGCGGGACCAGCCTCCGTTGTGGGCTATGCCGAAAAAACATCGCACGCATGAGCCTATTCAGGGTTCTGATGTGATTGCTAGTTTGACGGAGCTTGCTGGTGCCGCAGGAAAGCAGATATCTACTGTGCCGACACTAATCAAAGAAGTCAGCCATGCGGTTAAACAGGCGCGTTCTAACCCCGATTACACGACGGCATTCGAGGCGCCTCCAAGCATATTAAATCAGCGTATTACCGGTTCGCGTCGCTTCGCGGCGCAGTCCTATCCAATCGAACGCTTTAAAGCGATCGCCAAAAAAGCCGATGCTACTTTGAATGACGTGGTAATGGCGGTCTGCGGTAGCGCATTGCGCAATTATCTTCTTAGCATGAATGCACTTCCGGATAAGCCTTTGATTGCAATGGTGCCGATGTCTATGCGCAAGGATGACAGCGAGCAGGGGAATCAAATAGCGATGATTTTGGCGCGTCTTGGTACGAACATTAGTGACCCATCAGAGCGCTTGTACGCGATCAAGCGTTCGGTCAAAGAATCTAAAGATCGCTACGCGAGCATGAGCCTTGAAGAAGCAATTAACTACACCGCGTTGACGCTCGCCCCTGCCGGTTTGAATATGCTGACCGGCGTGTCTAGCCGTTTGCAGGCTTTTAACGTGGTTATTTCTAATGTCCCTGGGCCTAAGAAGCCGCTTTACTGGAACGGCGCTCGGGTGAAAGGTATGTACCCCGTATCTATTCCGATCGATCGGATTGCGCTCAATATTACACTGGTCAGCTATGTCGATAGCCTTGAGTTTGGCTTCACAGCTTGCCGACGGACATTGCCGTCTATGCAGCGACTGTTAGACTATGTCGAGGTTGGAATAAAAGAACTTGAGGATGCTGTCGGGCGCAGCTAACTCAGCAGAATACTTGCAGTAATAAGGTCTCATTATGAGTAAAGAGTTAAAGAAACCAGAAACGTTTGAACAAAAAGTAAGCTATGGATTTGGTTGGCAATTTGGTCGTCAGCTTCAAAAGAACCGGTT
>NZ_LWFU01001062.1:0-29015 GCF_001635135.1 Oleiphilus sp. HI0080 | reverse complement strand
GCGCGAAAAGTGCGAACCCTGTATAACGGCAAAGTCATTGCGGGTTTTGCCGGAGGCACTGCCGATGCATTCACACTGTTTGAGCGCTTTGAAGCAAAGCTCGAGAAGCATCAAGGTCATCTTGTGAAAGCGGCCGTAGAACTTGCAAAAGATTGGCGTACGGATAGAGCATTACGCAGACTTGAAGCACTGCTTGCAGTCGCTGACAAAGATGCCTCGCTCATTATTACCGGCAATGGCGATGTTATTGAGCCAGAGGACAGCTTGATAGCAATTGGATCAGGAGGCCCCTTTGCGCAAGCAAGCGCAAAAGCGCTGCTCGATAACACAGAATTGAGCGCTCGAGATATCGTTGAAAAAGGTCTCGATATCGCCGCCAGCATTTGTGTCTTCACTAATGACCAACGCACCATCAAAGAACTGAAGTAAAGGGCAAAACACTATGGCCAATATGACTCCTCGCGAAATCGTACATGAGCTAAATCAACATATTATTGGACAAGATGAAGCCAAGCGTGCGGTGGCAATTGCTCTGCGTAATCGCTGGCGTCGCATGCAGTTAAACGAAGATCTTCGAGATGAGGTTTCGCCAAAAAATATTTTAATGATTGGCCCAACGGGCGTTGGTAAAACAGAAATCGCACGCCGGCTCGCAAGGCTTGCTGACGCTCCGTTTGTTAAAGTTGAGGCGACAAAGTTCACTGAGGTCGGTTATGTCGGTAGAGACGTCGATTCGATCATCCGAGATCTCGCCGAAAACTCAATGAAGCTTTTCAGAGAGAAAGAAATCAAACGAGTTGAAATGCGTGCAGAAGATCTTGCAGAAGATCGCATTCTCGACGCTCTGCTTCGTCCCGCTCGATCCGCCGGCAGCTCAATCGTCGACGAACAAATCCAAGAAGAGTCGAGCACCCGGCAGATCTTTCGAAAGAAACTACGCGAAGGAGAGCTTGATGACAAAGAGATCGACATCGAGCTCAGCAGCGCTCCAGTCGGCGTTGAGATCATGGCTCCTCCCGGCATGGAAGATATGACGAATCAACTGCAAAGCCTGTTTTCAAACATGACAGGGGATAAGAAAAAGAGCAAAAAACTCAAAGTCTCAGATGCCTTCAAACAATTAAAGCAAGAAGAAGCTGCGAAACTGATCAACGAAGAAGAAATCAAAGCGGCAGCCGTCAAAGCGGTTGAACAAAACGGAATTGTCTTTCTTGACGAAATCGACAAGGTAGCCAAACGTTCTGAAACCGGTTCGGGCGAGGTGTCACGTGAAGGCGTGCAGCGTGACTTGCTTCCTTTGATTGAGGGCAGCACCGTCACAACAAAACTCGGTCCCGTTCGCACAGATCATATCCTGTTTATCGCCTCTGGCGCTTTTCACCTTGCCAAGCCTTCCGACCTTATTCCAGAGCTACAAGGGCGTTTGCCGATAAGGGTTGAGTTAAAAGCCCTTAGCACCAATGACTTCAAACGTATTCTCACCGAGCCAAACGCGTCATTAATCGACCAATACGTGGCACTGATGAAAACAGAAGGTCTAGAACTTAGCTTTTCTGAAGAAGCGATCGATCGCATCGCCCACATAGCGTGGAAGGTAAATGAAAGCACCGAAAACATCGGAGCCCGCCGCTTACATACCGTTTTGGAACGACTGTTGGAACAAGTCTCATTTGATGCAGGCGATAAAGTCAGAGACGACTTTGAAGTAACAGCAAACTACGTAGACGAGCAGCTAAATGAAGTCGCCGAAGATGAAGATCTCAGCCAATACATCCTATAAAGCGCCATGATCCCTTCAAGAGTTGAGGCAAAACAACAATCTCGGGTACTGTTATTACAGTACCCAGATGGTACTAGCCACGAGCTAAGCTTTGAATATCTTAGAGTGCTCTCGCCATCTGCAGAAGTGCAAGGTCATGGTAAGCCGATCCTGCAGTTTGGTAAGAAAAACGTATTACTAAAGGGCGTGGAGCAAGCTGGAAATTACGCCTTAAAACTGGTCTTTGATGATGGGCACGACTCTGGCTTATACACTTGGGACTATTTGCGTAAGCTTTGTGTCGAGAAAGAGCTGCTATGGCAGCGATACCTGAACGATTTGAACAAAGCTGGGCGCTCTAGATAAGACATCCTAACAGCTGCATTTCACCGCCTTTCTTTTCTGACTTCACCTAGTGAATTACTTCCGTGGCTTGCCTTAGTGACCTGCTTTAGTGACTTTCACGAGACGACTTCACATCAGCCACACGAGAGCGTCGTAAGTACTTCTCAAAGCCAGCCTCTTTCAACGCGAGATTCAATGCACTCTGAACGATGTAAGGAGAGTCAAGGGATAACACTTCCTTGAGCAAGTCCTGAGCCCAAGCCAAGCTTATACCGCGAAGAACAGCTTTCACACGCAACAGATTAGACGCATTCATTGATAGCGCGTCATATCCCATGGCCATTAAGAGCACTGCGCCCGCCGGATCGCCCGCTAACTCTCCACAAATACTCAGTTGGACATGCATATCTTTAGAGTCAGCAGCGATTTTGTTCAGCGCCTGCAAAACCGCTGGGTGAAAAGAATGGTAAAGCGAGGCAACGCGCGGATTATTTCGATCAACCGCGAGTAAATACTGGGTTAAATCATTTGACCCAACAGACAGAAAATCAACACGCTCTGCCAGCTCTCGCACCTGATACACGGCCGCCGGCACTTCGATCATGACACCAACCTGCGGCATATTCACCTGATAGCCTTCAGACCTCACTTCATGATACTCGCGGTAAATCAAATGCAGCGCTTCTTCGACCTCATTAACGCTTGAAACCATGGGTAACATAATTCGCAAATTATTCAGGCCCTGACTCGCCTTTAGCATGGCGCGCATTTGAACCAGAAAAATTTCAGGGTGGTCCAACGTGACGCGAATACCACGCCAGCCTAGAAAAGGATTCTCTTCGTCAATAGGAAAGTAAGGCAATGATTTATCACCGCCAATATCCAGGGTACGCATCGTGACTTGGTTTGGCGCGAACGCCTCCAGCTGCTCCCGATAATAAAGCATCTGCTCATACTCACTCGGAAAGCGCTCGTTGATCATGAACGGCACTTCGGTCCGGTATAAACCAACACCTTCAGCACCATGATCCAGTGAACGTACTACATCGGCCATTAAGCCTGTGTTAACCCACGCATGGACGCGATGACCATCAAGTGTCTCACACGGCAAGTCAATAATGCTCTTGAGGTCTTCATCGAGCTCACGGTCCTCATTAAGCACCGCCGAGTAATGATCTTTAAGTTCATCAGAAGGAGAGATCAGGATATCGCCGTTATAACCATCTACGACCATCTCTCGCTGATCAAGCTTGGTCAATGGAACATCGACTAAACCCATAACCGTCGGTATGCCCATTGCCCTCGCAAGTATCGCCACATGAGAGCTTCCCGAACCCTTAATTGAAACAAGCCCGACGAGGTTTTCTCGCGGCACTTCTCCAAGCATGGTTGGCGTCAGCTCATCACTTACCAAAACCGTTTTGTCAGGGTAGGACTGATCGACCACCTCTCGCTCTTGCAAGTAGCTGAGAATGCGACGACCCAAATCTTTTATGTCAACCGCGCGTTCTCGTAGATATGAGTCGCTCATCATCTCAAAGTGGCTCGCGTAATCTTTGATGACATGCTTCAAGGCGGTTTGCGCACAAGATCCCGCACGGATTTTGTCTTGCACCTCTCCAGCCAACGCCTTGTCATCCAGCATCCCGATGTAAACATCAAACAAAGCCTGCTCTTCTGGCCGCAACTGGCTGGACAAACGTTCGCCAACTCGACGGATATCAACTCGCACAGAATCGATTGCACCGTCAAAGAGCTTCAAGTCCGCATCTATATCGCTACTTGATCGCTCAGGGACGGAGTCAAAATCAGCCGGAGGAAACATGACAATGCTCTGACCTATGGCGACACCAGGAGAGCCAGCCACACCTTTGAAAACAAGATCTTGTTCTTTCGTGGCGATTAAGGAAGGACCAATAAAGGCGCTTGTTGCCTCAGAATGGGCAATAATGCCCGCTAGCTGAGCAGAAACAGTCACTAAAAAGGCTTCTTCGCCCTCATCAAAACGCCGACTATTAGACGCTTGTTGAACCACAATAACGCCGAGCACTTTTTTGTGATGGATGATCGGTACGCCTAGAAAGCTTTCGTAGCGCTCTTCGCCCGTCTCTGGAAAATATTTATAGCGATGATGCTCCTGAGCCTGCTCAAGATTAATAGGCTCTTCACGAACGCCTACAAGGCCAACGAGGCCTTCAGAGTAACCAAGCGTCACCTTACCCACGGCATCATCATTTAGCCCTTGAGTAGCCATCAACACATAGCGATTTTGGTTTGCATCCAACAGATAAATGGAGCATACATCTGTTTTCATAGACTCTTGAACACGCGTGACGATGAGCTGCAAAGCCTCGTTCAGGTCTGCAGCTGCGTTGACTTCCTGTACTATGCCACGCAGGACTGCCAGCATTAAATACTTCCTCTAAGAAACTCTAATTAGTATCGAGTAAAAACAAATTGCTCGACAAATCCTTCATTGCCCGTCGGTATACTTCCCGCTTGAATGAGACTACCTGCCCTAACGGGTACCAGTAACTAACCCATTCCCAACCATCAAACTCCGGCGCTTCTCCGTTGCTAAACGAAACCTGCGAGTCTTCGCCTAGCATGCGCAACAAAAACCACTTCTGTTTTTGTCCTATGCAAACCGGATGAGAGTTATGCCTTATCAGTCGTTTCGGTAATCGATACCGAAGCCAGCCATCGGTCTGCGCTATGATTTCGACATCTCGCTCGATCAGCCCAACTTCTTCATGCAGTTCCCTGAAGAGCGCCTGTTCAGGCGTCTCATGAGGCTTAATACCCCCTTGCGGAAACTGCCAAGAATTTTGACCGACCCTACGCGCCCAAAGCACCTCGTTTTTTTGGTTGGCGAGAATAATTCCGACATTTGGCCGAAAGCCGTCAGAATCAATCACAACCTATCCTTTCATAAAAATCGTTTCTTCCATTCTTTCAGAAAAAATAAGGCGCGGCAAACGAAAGCGTCACTACAAATCCGTGCCCAGGCGCTGAGAATCCTCTTGGTATACCCTTAAATCTTGGCCATTTACATCTCCCTTCCGAGTTTTTCATTTTCTCTTTTGGGCAAACTGGTATGCTTAGCAACGTTGTAGAATTTTACTCGGAGTTGATAACGTGGCATTGGCTATATTTGATCTTGATAACACCCTTATCGCAGGAGATAGCGACCACCTTTGGGGTGAGTTTTTAGTAGAAAAAAACATAGTCGATGCAGAGCTGTTTAAGCAAAAGAACGATGAATTTTATCAAGACTACGTGGATGGAAAACTAGACATCTACAAGTACATCGAGTTTTCGCTTTCACCTCTAGCCGAAAATGACATCGCGACACTCGATGCATTGCACGAAGAATTCATGGCCGCCATCATTCGACCAATCATGCTGGCAAAAGCAAAGCAGCTCATTGAAGAACACCGCAAAAAGGGCGATACATTGCTCGTCATCACAGCAACGAATCGCTTTGTAACTGAACCAATCGTAAACGAATTCGGAATCGACAACTTGCTAGCGATCGAAGTTGAGCAAGTCAATGGCCGCTATACAGGTAAAAGTGCGGGTGTACCCAGCTTTAAAGAAGGCAAAGTAACCCGCCTACAAGACTGGCTAAAAGAGACTGGACATGACCTACATGGTGCCTACTTTTACAGCGACTCACATAATGATATCCCGCTGCTCGAGTTAGTGGATACACCGATGGTCGTCGATGGCGATGAGCAACTTCTGGATCATGCAAAGCAAAAGAACTGGAAATGTATTTCTCTCAGAGACTAATCACACAAAAACAATGAAAACGCGAATACGAATGACAGCAACCCGTTACTACGCGATAAGAAGCCTATTTGCGTTCGCCTGCGTGATGCTTAGTGCTTGCAATCCCGCCAAGCCAACTAGCTCTGAACACGAAAAAAACGTAGAGACCTCTCTCGAAGCACAGATGGAGCTTGAGACGACCAGCAAAAATCTGGAGAAGCCTTCTAAGTCACTTGTTCTGGAACTTGAGGCGAAGCTTCTTGATGCTGCGACACAAGCGAATGCGCTCAACACGGAAACCAAGGCCTTTTTAGCGTCACCAACCGAGCAAGGACACGCAGACCTACTTCAAACATACCAAAAAGCACATCAATCTTATCGGCTTGCATCGGCGGTGCTTTTCCTTGCCTCAGGTCAAAGTGCCTCAAACCTGTTAATTGATGCATTTCCAATGCTTCCCGGCTACCTTGATAGCGTTGAGGGCTATCCGAGCAGCGGACTCATACATTCCGAGATGAATATTAACCTTAAGACGCTTGAGGACGAGCACCAATTTAGCGACGAGCTATACCTCACCCTCGGCTTTCACCCCTACGAATTTATCCTGACCGGCGATCCATCTTCCCCAATAGCAGCATGGCGTCGATTTACGATTGAAGGAACGGAAAAACAAAAACTCGCTGCACAACGTCGCTCAGCATATCTCGCACTTCTGGCAACGCAGTTGCAAAACGACATTGAGCAACAAACTCTCTGGTGGCAAAAATCAAAACCGGTTCGCTTGGCGTTCCTAAACGATGAGCGCGTCATGGAAGAGTATCTAGAAAAAGAAAGAGATCACTCAGGGGAATCGGGTGCAAAACACATCAAAGCGTTTTGGCTCAGCCTTGATGCGTTGCAAAAAAGCGAAACGCCACCTATGACTGAGGAAGCACCCGAAAAAACATCGCCTTCAGATAGTTCGTCTCCGGAATAGCTGGAACAATAGGATGGTCCGGCCCCTGAGGAAAACGTTCAATCAACTGAAGCTCCTTCTCCAGCGTTCGGCCAGTTTTTCGAACAATCTCGAGTAACGTCGACTCCTGCAAATGCATCGAACACGAGCCGGATACGAGCAGACCGTCCTTATTAAGCAAGCGCATCGCAATCTGGTTCAGTCGCTGATAGGCGATCTCACCGGCTTTTTGATCCTTACGGCGCGGAATAAACGCTGGCGGATCGGCAATCACCACGTCAAAGCGCTCTCCCTGCTCGCGTAACGCCTTGCACACTTCAAACACATCGCCCTCGATACTCGTTACCTGATCCTGCAAACCATTGAGCTCTGCATTCTTATGCACATAGTCTAAAGCCAAACGTGAGCTATCAACGCATGTCACCTCTGAAGCACCAAATGCCGCCGCTTGAACACCCCAACCACCAACATAACTAAAAAGGTCTAGAACCTTTTTGCCTTTCACATATGGCTTCAGGGCTGCTCGCCCAAGTCTATGATCATAAAACCAGCCGGTCTTCTGACCTTGCTGAACGGGCGCAACGAAGCGGACTCCATTCTCAACGAGCTCCGCCTCTTGTAACTCACCTGTAGCCTGCTCTACATAATTCTCTAGACCTTCTGACTCTCGCATCTTGCCATCGTTTTTGAACAACACCGAACGTGGTTTGAGCTTTTTCTCTAGCACCGCCAGAATATCGTCCTTTAACATCTCCATACCGGCGATAGATATTTGAACCACAAAATCTTGGTCAAAACGATCAATCACCAAGCCTGGCATGCCATCGCTATCACCAAAAACGAGACGATAGCAAGGCACATCAAAGCGTGTTTCGCGAAGAGACAAAGCAATATTTAGGCGATGCGCGATCAAAGACCGATCAAAAACCGCTTGCTTATCGCGACTAAATAAACGACCACAAATAAGCGTATTCGGATTGACGAAAGCAACGCCAAGAAATTGCCCAGAGTGCGACTCAATCGTGCATTGTTCACCAGCGGCGAATCCTCTCAAGGGCGTTTTCTTAACGTCAACCTCGTTGCTGTAGACCCAAAGGTGGCCTTGCTTTAAGCGTTTTTCAGCGCCTTTTCTTAGAATCATCGTTTGCATTGTCTAGCCCCATTTAGGCGAAAAAAAACGCACACGCTGATGACAGCATGCGCGTCTTGATACTGTTGTGTTGAAGCAGACCTTAGTCTGCCCAATAATTTACGTCGAGCTCTCGAGCCGCTTTTACATCATCCAAACGTTTCACTGGTTGGGTGTATGGTGCGTTCTTCACCAGCTCTGGCGTTTCCTCAGCTTCTTTCTGAATCTTCTCCATTGCAGCAACAAAGCCTTCAAGCTCTTCAATCGACTCAGTTTCAGTCGGCTCAATCAAGAAGCATTCGGGAATCAACAGCGGGAAGTACGTCGTTGGTGCGTGATAGCCGTAATCGAGCAAACGCTTCGCAAAATCCATCGCATTCACACCAAGATGCTTTGCCTGCGAATTAAGCGTCACAATAAACTCATGCGTTGCACGACGCTCTGGGTATGCAAGTTTAAATCCGGCCTTCGACATCAGCGCAGCCATATAGTTTGCGTTCAATGTCGAATACTCCCCAACCCTTCTTAAGCCTTCGCGCCCCAAAAGAACAGCATAGACATAAGCACGCAGGATAATGCCCGCATTCCCCATGAATGCGCTCAATCGCCCAATGCTATCAGGAATAACATCCTCGCCATCCCAGCGCAAAGACCCATCTTCGGCTTTGCCAGCGATCGGCGTTGGCAAATACGGCAACAAACGCTCACCGACGGCCACAGGGCCAGAACCTGGGCCACCACCACCATGTGGGGTCGCAAAGGTTTTATGGAGGTTCATGTGCAAAACATCAAAACCCATATCACCTGGGCGCACTTTACCCAGAATGGCATTTAAGTTCGCACCATCGTAATAAAGCAAACCACCCGCTTCGTGAACAGTCTTAGAAATTTGCTCAATTTGACGCTCAAACACACCACACGTCGAAGGGTTCGTCATCATAATGCCTGCCGTCTGAGGTCCGCAGGCTTCTTTCAATGCTTCTAGGTCAACATCACCATCCGCTCGAACCGGAATCTCACGCACCTTGTAACCACACATGACAGCGGTGGCAGGGTTCGTTCCGTGCGCTGCTTCTGGAACAATAATCTCTTGACGAGCGCTGTCTCCGCGCGCTTCGTGGTACGCCTTGATCATTGCGACCCCAGCGAACTCACCTTGCGCACCAGCCATCGGCGTCAATGAAACGCCGGCCATACCCGTCACTTCCTTAAGGATTTCCTGCAGCTCATAAACGCAAGCCAAATAACCTTGGCTATGAGATTCAGGCGCCAAAGGATGGCGCGCCAAATGTCCAGGAAGACTGGCAGCACGGTGCGCACCACGAGGGTTGTACTTCATCGTACATGACCCAAGAGGGTAGAAAATGGTGTCGATAGAAAAGTTCTTGCGAGACAAGTTCGTAAAGTGACGAACAACTTGTAATTCAGATGCTTGCGGAAGACTTGCTTTGGTCTCACGACGAAACTCAGCCGGAATATCTGCGAGTTCCGGCTTGCTTGCCGGAGCCTGCGCTGTTGCTCTGCGGCCTTCTGCACTCTTATCAAAAATCAACATTATGCGGCCTCCACTTCTGAAACAGCGCGACTAAGGGCATCAATATACTTATCAAGATCCGCTTCGGACTTGGTTTCGGTTGCACAAAACAAAATCGCAGAACCAAGCTCCGGATAATAAGGCTCCAAATCTAGGCCGCCCAACACATCTTTGGCGGCCATGGCTTTAAGCACTTTCTCAGCGGGCCTGTCCAACAGCAGCACTCGCTCATGAAAGCTGGCTTTCTGAGCAGCTAAACGCACACCATCAACTCCTTCCGCCTTTTGCGCAAGGCTTTGGGTATTGTTATGGCTATGGGCCGCCACTCGCTCAAGCCCTTCACTACCAAGCAACGAGGTATAAATGGTCGCAGCTGTCACCGCTAAGCCCTGGTTCGTGCAAATGTTTGAAGTGGCTTTCGAACGACGGATGTGCTGCTCGCGTGCTTGCAATGTCAATGCGTAACCCTCTACGCCGTCGGTGTCGACTGTTTTACCGATAATTCGACCCGGCATCTGACGCACTAGTTTGTTGGTACAGCAGATAAAACCAAAATAAGGGCCACCAGACGCCAAAGGCACCCCCAGAGGCTGACCTTCACCGACAACAATGTCCGCGCCGTTCGCTCCCCACTCACCTGGAGGGTTAAGCACAGCAAGCGACGTTGGGTTAACAACCGCGATCACCAGCATCCCGTTCTCATGAGCCCAATCCGTCAAAGCATCCACTTGCTCAAGGCTACCAAAGAAATTGGGCTGCGCGATCACCAATGCAGCATAATCCTCACCCTCGTGCTGCTCCAATGCTTGGTGGTCAACAGTCAGCGCCTGCTGATCCATGGCCAATTCGGCCAATTCAATGCCCTGATTCTCAACAATGCTCTTTGTCGCTTTGCGGTAAAGAGGATGAACAGAACGAGCAACCAAGACGCGTTTACTCTTTGATTTGCGATTCGCTCGTATCGCCATCAAAACCGCTTCGGCCATACCGGAGGCACCGTCATACAATGAAGCGTTGGAGACATCCATCGCGGTAAGTCCAGCCATCATAGATTGGTACTCATAAATCAGCTGCAGCGTTCCTTGGCTTGCCTCCGCTTGGTAAGGTGTATATGCGGTCATGAACTCGCCACGGGTTGCAATATCCCAAACTGCGGCCGGAACATGATGTTCATACGCACCAGCACCAATAAAACACAGAGCGCCGCTGTCTTGGGTTGCGCGCTCATTCATGAGGCGCATCATATCCATTTCTGACAACCCTTCCGGCACATCAAAAGATTTGGCCCGTAAGTGTTCTGGAATTTCGTCAAACAGCTGATCAATCGAATCAACGCCTATGACGCCGAGCATTTTTGCAACGTCGGCATCGGTGTGAGGAACAAAAGGCATGCTAGCTCCTAAAAACAAATGTCCCTAGACGGGACAAAAGATATAACGTGTAAATCAAAAAGAGCGCGTAAACGCGCTCTCACAACTATTATCTAATGGTCGTCAGCTTCGCAGACATCCGCATACGCGTCCGCATCAAGAAGTGAGGCAAGTTCACTCGAATCTGACAGCTTTATTTTAAAGAACCAACCATCGTCATAAGGCTCGCTATTGACGATTTCTGGCGCTTCTTCAAGCCCTTCGTTAATCTCTAACACCTCACCACTCACCGGCGCATAGATATCTGAGGCGGCTTTTACTGACTCCACAACACCTGCTTCGTCACCAGCCGCAAGCTCTGTCCCTACTTCAGGAAGCTCTACAAAAACGACGTCGCCAAGTAATTCCTGAGCGTGATCGGTAATTCCGATTACTGCTGTTTCGCCATCGGCTTCCAGTCTCACCCACTCATGGCTCGACAAGTATTTCAGTTCACTCGGTACATTACTCATGGTTATCTCCTAAACTCGGTGGCTGGCACCGTTAATTCTAAAATTATTCGTAGACCCGTTTGCCATTACGTACAAACGGAGCTTTTACAACTTTTACAGGCACGCGCTTGTTACGCATTTCAACATCGCATGTTTCTCCAACTTGAACAGGCACTCTC
The DNA here is from genome assembly GCF_001635135.1 of Oleiphilus sp. HI0080. Classification (NCBI taxonomy): domain Bacteria; kingdom Pseudomonadati; phylum Pseudomonadota; class Gammaproteobacteria; order Oceanospirillales; family Oleiphilaceae; genus Oleiphilus; species Oleiphilus sp. HI0080. The sequence continues at coordinate 17,479 of NZ_LWFU01001062.1, read as the reverse complement.
GCTAGTGCGACAGAGTAACCTAATGTTGGGCTATATGTGCCGCTAGTAATTTCACCTTCAAGCGTCTCACCATTATGCTCAACCAACACTTTTTGATGTCCACGCAACACGCCTCGCGCTTCAAGCACTAAGCCTACCTGCTTGAATTTACACCCTGCACTTTTCTGAGCTTCAAGCGCCGGTTTGCCAATAAAATCCCGATCATCGGACCAAGCAACCGTCCACGCCATATTCGCTTCGAGAGGCGATACACTCTCGTCCATATCAGAGCCGTAAAGATTCATCCCTGCCTCTAAACGCAAGGTATCACGGGCACCAAGCCCACAAGGATGAACGCCCGCAGTCTCAAGCGCTTTCCAGAAAGCGCTTACTTGGTCGTCTGGCACCATAATTTCCAGACCATCCTCACCGGTATACCCTGTGCGACAGAACATCCAACCCTCATGTTCAATCCCTTGGAACACACTTAAACCTGCAATCACTTGTGCAGCAGAAGTCGCGACTTGCTGGCAAAGCTCAAGCGCCTTCGGCCCTTGCACAGCGACCATAGCTAGCTTTGGTCGCTCCGTTAAAGAGGCGTCAAAACCGGAAATTTGCGCTTCCATCCATGCCAAATCTTTCTCTCGTGTCGCACAATTCACGACCAATCGAAATCCTTCAGGCATTCGATAAACAATGAGATCATCAATAACTCCGCCCTGCTCATTGAGCATGCCGGTATAGAGCGCTTTGCCTATAGTTTTCAGTTTAGCGACGTCGTTGGCCAAAAGCTTTCTAAGATAGGATTCAGAATCAGGACCTGTGAGATCTACAATCGTCATATGCGATACGTCGAACATACCCACGTCTTGACGAACAAAATGGTGTTCTTCTACCTGGGAGCCATAATGAATTGGCATGTCCCAGCCACCAAAATCAACGATCTTAGCACCTGAATCAAGGTGCGCCTGATACAAAGGAGTTTTGTTACCCACAGAGAGGCTCCGGTAGCGAGTTTGAGTAGGCGGGCATTTTACCGAAACAAGCGCAGTAAAAACTAGCTTTTGAATAAAATTCGGTCAAAGAAACTTAGAATAGCCGGAAGATGCGAGGCGAATGATTGATAGGAGTGGTCGCCACCGCGCGTCAAAGACATCTTCGCCCCCACTAACTTGTTTGCAGCCTCACGATAGTCGAGCACCTCATCATCGGTTTCACTTAAAAGAAAAAGGTGCGATAAATCCAAAGCATCAGGGGACGATTCCAGCTCGAGCAACTGCTGCATATGCTCCGCTTTTACCTCATATCGCTCACCTGTGTACATATTGGTGTTTGTACCGATGTAATCAGTCAGCAATTCGAACGGTTTTACTGCCGGGTTGATTAATACAGCAGGCAATTCATATTCGGCATGTAAAAACAAACTGTAATATCCACCAAGGCTACTACCAATCACACCTGAAATATCGCCGCTCTCAATCATACCCCTGAGAAGGGTAATAGCCTGTTTAGGCTCAGGAGGCAAAGCAGGAACTTCGAGATGATACCGCTGACTTTGGTTGAAATAGACTTGCGCCTGTGAGGCTTTGACTGAGGCGGGAGAGCTATTAAATCCGTGCAAATAGAGTAAGGATTTAGTAACCATTACTTTTTAAATCAAGTTCATACTCAAAACTATTTGCGCGCTGCACATTTGTTTCGATCGAACCGTCTTCATACAACTTGAGCCAGCGATAACCCGGAGCGACTTCATCGAGTCCAAAATTATCAGACTTTGGTTTAAATTGAATACAGGTCGAAGGTGTTGCTAGCATGCGCTTGCCTCTGCGCTGCTCATCAAACTCCTGATGAATGTGCCCCCACAACACGGCCTCGACATGATCATTCGAGTCAACCATATTAAGAAAGGCCTCAGGATTACGTAAACCAATACGGTCAAGCCATCGTGCGCCAATCTCAACAGGGTGGTGATGCAAACAAACAAGCGCATGCGATTTGTCTGAACGTAATGTGGCGTCTAACACGTCTAGCTCTGACTGAGCCAACTCTCCATAAACATTGCCAGGAGACAGGGAGTCCAGCAGGACCAACTGCCACGCACCAAGCTTTAAGACTTTATCAAGCTCCGCACTTTCTCCTATCACCTGAGACATATTCTGGCGGTGATCATGGTTTCCGGGAAACCAGCGAATTGGGCACTCAAATTCAGCGAGCTCATCTTTCATTGTCTGATACGCAGCGATGGAACCATCCTGCGAAATATCGCCCGTCACCAAAATGCAATCCGGCGCGATCCCTTCGGCTTTAACCTCGTTAAGCACAGCAATCAGACTTTCGTAGGTATTCATTCCCAACAAGTCTTTGCTGCGATCTTCATTGAGATGGCAGTCCGTTATGTGCAGCACCTTAACTGCACTTCCCTTCTCTTGCATTTGTCGTCGGCTCTAAGTGTTTTGCAGACCACGGATAGTCGCGGATTGCATTATTTTACAATTTATTCTTCTAGTAATAATGGTTCAGGTATGCGAATCGGTCAAAATTGTTATTAGTGTCGCGTTAGCTAGCTCACAAATCTAGGGCAATTTCCCGCCAAACACCGTTCTATCTATGCAACATTTTCCGGCAATACTCGCTTCAAGATGGCTTAACGGAATAATATTCTCTAAGTGAGCGATTGTCTTATGGGCAATTCACAGTTTATCGGGGCTAAAGGGGTGCGTATCACAAATCCCAAATCTGAGGCAAAATCCCAGCCATTCGGCAAGAAAGCGATTCAACTGAACCTTTTCATCTGGGTGATGCATAAACTTGTTCGGATAGTCGTTTCTACCCTCAAGAGGGCGATGCCCACGACTACTAATGACTTCCGCGACGCCCGCATCGTGATACATGCGTACCGTCAGCACCGGATTATTCAACCACTGCCCTGCGGTGGATGTTTGCTGCAACAATATAGTATCGGTGTACTTTGAGCTCTCGATATTCTTAGCGTTTACAGTGCCGATATAATGCGCGCCATTGTAAAGCAGGATATTTAACTCATCATCTTCGCCAACAAGATGCAGCAGTTTCATGATTCTTCGATAGTTACTCTCAAAAAGAGCACCAAGTTGGACAATATCGGGCACGTATTTTTTACGGCGCATGTTTTGACTGGATTTATTGGTCAAAATCGCCACTCCAAACATCATCAACTCGCGTTTTATTGAGCAGCAACCACTGAATAGCAATAATAGCGGGCGAGTTATCAATTTCGCCACGACTTAGCATGGAGACGGCTTCGGGGAGATCAAGTACATGCACCTTAATGTCTTCCCCTTCTTCGGCCAGCCCGTGGACACCACCTAGGGCCCGCGCATCAACCAGCCCCAGAAAGAGATGAATACGTTCAGTGGAACCACCGGGAGACGGAAAAAAATCATATATGGGCATCAGATCTAGTATGTGCGCATCCGCTTCTTCTACTGCCTCGCGACACGCTACCTCTTCTGGCGCTTCGCCCTGTTCGTTAATGCCGGCCACCAACTCCAACATCCACGGCGAATCGCTGTGCAACAAACCTCCTGCCCTAAATTGCTCAACGAGCACTAGCGCCTGCAGAGAGGGGTCGTACAACAAAACACACGTTGCATCACCTCGAACAAACACTTCTCGCGACAGCGTAGGGCTCTGTGATCCATCAAACCGAGTGTGCTGAAAATGATAACGCACAAGCTTGAAAAAGCCTGAAAAACACACCTCCTCGTTCACCAACTGCCAATCATCATGCGAGTAGGTTTTCATAACGCTCCGGTATACAAAAGATTTTGGAACATGCCTTTCCAACGCGCGCCCACTTATTCGAAGCCGCAGTGTAGAGTTATGGATATTTATTGTCCATAATGGCGCTACTGTCGAAACACGACATAGATGCCAAAAGCACCTAGCCAACAGCACCTATACAGAAATGAGGAACTCGAGTAGTAATGAACACTTTCGCAAAACTAGTCCTGAGCACAGGGATCGCCTGCTCTATTGGTACGAACATAGCTTACGCAGATACCTATGATCTGGCGCAAATGTACCAAAGCGCAATTAGTTACGATGCAGACATTGCTGCGGCGGAGTCCGCTTACAAGGCCGAGCAGGAACAAGAAAACAGTGCCTTAGCTAGCCTATTGCCGCAGCTCGATGCAACGGCAAGCAAAGGCTTCACTGACCGCGAAGTAAAGGAAGACTCTGGCACTTCCGACTCATACGAAACAACGGCATACGGCGTCACCCTAACCCAGCCTCTTTTGAGCATGCCTAGCTGGTACACTTTGTCCGCTGCGGAGTTCGGCTCTGCACGAGCTGAAGCAGAGTACCTCGCTGCACAGCAAGACCTTATTTTAAAAGTGGCAGAAGCGTATTTTGACGTTCTTCGTTCAGAGGTAGATCTGACAGCGAGCCGCGCGCTTGAAATTGCCGTAAAGCGTCAGTATGAACAAGCCAAAGAACAGTTCGATGTTGGACTAATCGCGATCACCGATGTGCATGAAGCGAAAGCCTCTTACGACTCATCGCAAACCACCAGAATTCGAGTCGAGGGCGCACTGACGATTGCACGCGAGACTCTTTCGCGCATCACAGGCCAGTACGCAACGAACCTCAAAAGCTTATCGGAAGAGTACCCGATAAGCATCGATCCAACCGAGAAAATCGATTCTTGGGTTGCCAGCTCTCTTGAAAACAACCTTTCGGTGATCGCCGCACAGTTTGGCGTTAAAGCCTTTGAAGCGGATTATAAATCGAAGCGCTCGGGCCACTACCCGACGCTTACTCTAACTGCAGGACTCAATGATACCTCTCTTGATAACTATAAGCAGGGGCTGCCTCCCGCCAACGGTGCTTTGGGAACGGAAGAAAGCAATATCGCCCTAAACTTTAACCTGCCTCTCTATTCTGGCGGCGCAACACAAGCAGCCTCTAAGCGCTCAAGATTCTTAGCCGAGCAAGCACGCCATCAACTTACCTCAGCGCAACGTTCCGCAGAAATACAAACTCGTTCAGAGTTCATCAATCTAAGAACGAACGTACAAACCGTAGAGTCATTGCAACAAAACATTGTCTCTCGTGAAAGTGCGTTAGAGGCAACACGAGAGGGATACAACGTAGGGACTCGAAACATTGTTGAGGTGCTGGATGCAGAGCGAAACTACTTTACCGCATTGCGTGATCACGCGAGTGCGCGCTTCGACTTCGTTATCAGCGGTTTAAAATTGAAACAGGCGGCTGGTACGCTCACAGAAGAAGACGTCTTAGCAATTAACAACTATCTCATCGAGGCATCTAACTAAAGCAGAGCTTTACCACTTTAGACTTTTTGTTAATTGAAAAAAGGAGCGATCGCGTCAACCACACGACCGGTCGCACCTTTTCCTCTCTCAACAACGGCATACGCTTTTTCACCCTTCGCTCTCGCAATATCAGGGCATTCAATCAAGCTTCTTAACGCTTCAAATAGCTCGTTCTCATCGGCAACGGTTTGCAGCGCTCCACTATCCATAAATTCCTGGCAGATCATTTGAAAGTTAAAGTAATGCGGACCTATCAGCATGGCCTTGCCTAACGCGCCCGGCTCAATCGGGTTATGCCCACCCACCTCAGCGAGCGAACCGCCTATAAACACCAAGTCACTCGCCGCATAAAAGCGCATTAATTGGCCCATCGCATCCAGAACATAGACATCGTCTTTTGCGCCAATCAAGGGAGACGAACTGAATCGGCTGGTTTGGAATCCCGCCTCAGATGCCTGATCGTATGCAGACTCGAAACGCTCAGGATGCCGTGGAACCAAAATCAACGTTAAGGAAGGAAAATGCTGCTTGAGCTGACGGTGTACTGAAAGCACTTTCGCATCTTCACCCTCGTGCGTGCTCGCCGCAATCCAGATTGTTGTGTCATCAGGCACATTTTCCCTCAGCCGTGCTCCGCTCTCAGCGACTGAGCTATCAACGTCGATATCGAACTTAACACTTCCTGTCACACCAATTTTTTCAGCAGAAATACCCAGTGTCGCGAAGCGTTGAGCATCTGGCTGGTGTTGACACAGCACCAGCTGCAAACTCTCAAACAGCCATGACACCATTGGCAATAAGCGTCGGTAACCTTTCGCAGAGCGCTCAGATAAGCGCGCATTGGCCAGCACAACAGGACAGCCCAAGGCTCGCGCGCCGTGAATCATGTTTGGCCATAACTCTGTTTCCATGATGATCACAAAGCTTGGACGTATACGCTTTAAAAAAGCGCGCACGAAAAGCGGAAAATCGTAGGGTGCATAGACGTGAAAAACACTGTCGCCAAACAGCTTGTCAAGCAAGGCTGAGCTCGTTGGCGTCATGGTAGTGATGGTGATTTTTTTCTCGGGATAACGGGACTGTAGCTCACGAATAATCGGCTCGGCTGCAAGCAACTCACCAACAGATACTGCGTGCACCCAAATGTCCTGCGCTTGCTCTGGGGCCTCAAAAAAGCCCATACGCTCCAGACGACGAGTTCGATATTCAGGCGCCTTTAAACCTCTCATCCACAAACGTAGCAATACAAAAGGCATGCAGATGGCCACTAGAATTGAGTACACTAAACGAACCATAACCAAAAACGTCCTATCGATAACGCGGGCGAGTATACCTTAGCTCAGATAGCAGCCCAATCACTATGCCGCAAGCAAACCACGCCAAGCCACTTTCTATTTGTTTCGTTCACGATGACCGCATCGGGCATCAGAAGCAACTTAGGGGCTTGGAAAATCAGCTCATGAAACGCGCACTGTGCACAACGCACTGGGTAGACCAACAGTCAGTCGCCTTGCTAAATCACGCACTTCGTTTCGATATCTGCATTGGTGCGGGCCACAAAACCCATTGGCCGCTGTGGCGACTTGCCCGGAGGCATCGCGCGTTTAGCGTCGTTCTGATGACCCCAAGCTTGCCGATGTTTCTATTTGATGCGGTAATCTGCCCCCGTCATGACGACCCAAAAGCGAGCTCTCGCGTGTTTGTCACCAAAGGTCCCATCAATACTATTCAGCATCTAACAACGCCGGACCGAAAGCCTTATGAAAACGCCCCAGATCGATCGCCGCAACACAACCTGATCTTGCTGGGAGGCCCCAGCAAACATTTCAACTGGAGTTCGGAGCGCATACTGACCACTGTCAAACAACTAGTCAGACACGACACGGACCTTCCCTGGCTACTCTCACCCTCTCGTCGGACTCCAGACACAACAATCGAAAGAATCAAAGCCGAGCTACCAAGGCTACGTTTTTTGAGCGCAAACCATGATCTGGACCAAGCAATACACCGCGCAAAACAAGTTTGGGTCAGCGCCGACAGCAGCAACATGATTTACGAGGCGCTCTCTGCCGCGAAACCCACTGGCGTCATAGAGCTCGCCACGCGTCATAAATTATTTAGAAAGAATCGTCTTCGCAATGAACTTGAGCGACTATATCGGGAAAACCATGTAATGAGGCTCGCAGACCTCTCGCCTGAATCAGACATAAACAACCGCCAGCAGACCGGACTGCATGAAGCTGAAAGAGCAACTGAGTGGCTCTTGATGCGATATGAAACCTGGCGATCAAAACACGAGGGGCAAGATGTTTAATCACATCCTGCAAGTGCTCCCCGCCCTGGAAAGTGGTGGTGTTGAGCAAGGCACATTAGAGCTTGCCGAGTTTCTTAGCCAACAAGGTCATCGATCGAGCGTCGCCTCTTCTGGAGGCAAACTTGCGCAGCGGCTAACCGAGTGGAACGTCGCCCATTACCAACTTCCGCTCGATCGTAAAAACCCTATTCAGATCATGCGTAACGCGAGACATCTAGAAAGACTGATCAACGAGCAAAACATCGATTTACTGCACGTGCGCTCACGAGCGCCGGCATGGAGCGTCTACCTTGCTTCACGTTCGACGGGCGTCCCATTTATCAGCACCTTCCACGGTTGTTATGGACACAAGAATGCGCTCAAGCGCTTGTACAACTCGGCGATGTTAAGAGGACGAGCGTGTATCGCAGTCTCAGAATTCATAGAGCACCATATACGCGAAACCTATCCATGGGCGAAGAATGTGGTGCAGATTAATCGAGGCGTAGATACCGACTACTACACCCGCTCCATTCAGGTAAGCCCGTCTATCTCAACGCATGCAACTAAGAAACCAGCCCAAGTAACGACGTCAACAAAAGGCCCAGAGAAACCCTTTACACTTCTTTTACCCGGACGATTCTCAGAGCTCAAGGGCCATCAACTTCTGCTAGATGCCGTCGAGCCAATAACAGATAGACCTCTTAAGATCATTTTTGTTGGCAGCAGTCACGGCAAAGAACACTATTACCAATCGCTTCGTGAACGCGCCACCTCCCTTTCGCCAAAAATTGAGTTCGTAAACGGGCACAGGGATTTACGGGAATTTTATCACCAAGCGGATGCGGTGGTATCTGCGACACGAAAACCAGAATCTTTTGGACGAACAATGATCGAGGCGCAAGCCATGCAATGCCTGGTGCTCGCACCGGATCAAGGAGCAAATCGAAGCATTATCGCACCCGAGTTACAACTGGGCCTGTTCAAAGCGAATGACAGCCAATCACTCACTGAGAAAATTACGGCTTTAATGTCGATCCCACTCAAAAATCGCAGTCTAATGGGAGTAGCGGCTCGAAACTTCGTGCAGCTCCATTTTCAACGATTGCAAATGACACAAAAAACACTGGAGCTGTACCAACAGCTTTGGCAAGATTCGACTACACTACACGGACGTTAACCGCGCGCGAAACCATGTCCCAAAACACAAAGATCATCATTAATCGCCGTATCTTCCAAAAAGAAAGTAGCGATTACTTCGAACCCAAATATTGGCAAACCAAACATGCCATTGAGGGGCACGAGCGAGGCCGCGGCACTACGTGGTTTGTACGACATCGCACGCATTCCCTCGTTTTGCGCCATTACTATCGCGGCGGCTTGATGAGCCGTATCAACCGTGATGCCTACGTTTATACGGGTGCGAAGAACACACGGTCATTCAAGGAGTTTTCAGTTTTACAGGCACTTTTTGATGCAGGACTACCCGTTCCTGAGCCAGCTGCCGCACGGGTTATTCGCAAAGGAAGAAGTTACACGGCAGACCTGATTACTCGCCGTATACCCAATGCGCAAGATCTTCTACAAGTTTTTCAGGCACCGGCGACCAATACGATCATTCAAGATATTGCCGAAACTGTCGCTCAGCTGCATAACTTTGGCGTTTGGCATCCAGACTTGAATATCCAGAACATACTGGTTGATAACAAACAGAAGGTTTGGATCATCGATTTTGATCAGGCAAAGATTCTTCGGCTAAAACAACGTCATCGAATGCGAATGCTGGAACGATTGCAACGCAGCTTCATGAAGGAACAGGTTCGACACGGTATTATTTGGACTGACCAAAACTGGTGCGATTTTATGCACTTTTACCAGCAAAGCCTCACGAAAAAATAAGCCCAGCGGCTACTCTCGCCAATACTCTGCAATCCACGGACAAGGTTTTAGTCCTTTCCACCAACGCTTCAACCTAGGCATCGGCTTACCCCACTCTCCTCTAATTGCGTCTGGTGGATTTGGGCGACCATGAAACACCAACATGCTCGCTCCTCTAGGCGTCTCGTAATGGCGAGAGGAAAAACGCATCAAGCCCGAATGCATGACATGTTTTTTGAAACTAAGGCACAAGCGATCATCAAAAAATGATGCCCCACTAATGGCTTTCGCCCAAATATATTCCTGCTCTGTCACGAACTCTTCCAACACCGCAATCGGATCCGCAAGATAACGCGTTAAAACAGGCTTCATGCTATCGCCATCAAAACGCATTACAGAGGCCTGACCCTTTCCAGGCTGATACCAGTTTTCCAACATCATAAACGGCGCAGCGCCTTCAAATAGAGGCTCTATAGATCGCAAAATCACAATATCCAGATCAAGAAATAAGACTCGGCCTTCAAGGCCTAACTTGGCGGCATCAAACAAGGCGAGCTTACGCCAAGCAGAACAATAGCGAGCGTATTTGTAGGGGGGCTCTGGAAAGTCAGGAAGTGCTTTTATCTCGATGTCATCACGAAGGCCAGTTGCATCTTCCGTAAAACAGACAAAGCGAACGGGCGAATCCACATTGCGGCTGACCATCGCGAAGAGGCGATTCACATATTCTGGGCCATACATGTCACCCCATTTTAAGCAAACGACGGTGCGAGATACGTTCATGGCCCGTATGTATGACGACTACCCTTACGGGCATCTTTAAAACGTTTGTATTCCCACTGATACTGCTCGGGCCGATCACGCACACACGCTTCTACCGTGCGATTCATCGCTGTTACCGAAGTCAGTAGGTCGCTACTGTAGATTTCAGGGTCCGCCTTGCGGAACACCATATCAAAACCAGTACCATCATCTCTTCGCAGCGCAACAAGACTAACCACAAGACAATCCGTTTTTTCAATCAAACGCGAAACCAATTTAATGGTATTCGACTCAACCCCCATAAAAGGGGCAAACACCCCGCCGGTTCCACCAGGAACCTGATCCGGCAAAATCCCAACCATACCGTTCTCTCGCAGGATCGAAAACAAGCGGACAACACCTCGCTTGGTTGTCGGCACAAGTTCTGAGCCATGCCGCCCCCTAACTGACGACATATATTCTTCTAAAGGCTTAATCTTTGGGGGTCGATATAAAGCGGCCATCGGTCGGAGCGTCGATAGATATAGGCCAACCAACTCCCAATTTCCATGGTGAGGGGCGAGCACGATCAGGCCTTTTTTCTGTTCAAGAGCCATATCAAACAGCTCTTTGCCCTCTACCGAACGAATCAAGCCTAATGCCTTGTCAGATGGCCATTCCCACATCGCGCCAAACTCACAGAACAGTTTTGCGGTCTCAGTAAGACTGGATTTAATTAAGGCTTGCTGTTGTTCGTTATTTAACTCAGGAAATGCCAGCTCCACGTTTACCTTCGTAACACGTGTCAGGCTTGAGTCACCCCACCACAATATACGCCCGATCGCACGCCCAAGCTTCTGAGAACTAGCATATGAAAGCCGTGCAAGCATCTTCAAAACGCGAACAACCAACCAAGCGAGAATTTTATCTTTCATGAATGAGAGCGGGCTCTAAGCTGTGAATTATTTGCCCCGAAGTTTAGAGCATCTATTTATGAATTACAGCCTCGACTTCAATGTACCAATGCATTTAAGCTTGATGGCATGAGCTCACTTCGCACACTTCAAATTTGCGCATCACATGGCAACCAGCTTGGTGGCATGGAAAAACAGGTGATCGCTATTTGTGATGGCCTTATCGGCACAGATCATGAAGTACATATCGCAGCAAGCCCCCAGCTACTTGAGCAAATCAGCAAAGAGGCTGTATTGCATGCCCTGCCGACAGAAAAGAGCCGACGCCATCCAGCTCTAAAGAACACTTTACTCAGTGTCATTGAGCACGTTAAACCGGACATTATTCATGCTCATGGCCTAAAAGCAGCCGCGTTACTGCAAGCGCTTCCGAGATATAAAGACTGTAAGCGCGTTGTGTCTATACACGGCGAGAAAAAAGACCTACGCGTTCTAAAAGGCATGGACGCGTGCATCGGCGTAAGTAAAGAAATTTATACGCACCTTCAAGAAGAAGGCTTTCCAGCCGTATTAATAGAGAACGGTATACCGCCATACCGAGGGCCACTCATTAGCAAAGAGCAGCTATGCACAGAGCTAAATCTTGATGCGAGTTTACCGCTGCTACTTTGCGCGGGGCGCCTGGCTCCAGTCAAACGCTATCATCTGGCAATGCGGGCATGCCGAGATTTGCCCGTCAACCTTGTCATCGCCGGCGACGGCCCGATGTTCAAAGAACTGAAACAACTGACTACAGAGCGCATTCTGTTGATCGGCAATCGCAATGACGCTCCTGGGCTCCTCGCCGCTGCAGATGCCGTTCTGAGCATATCCGAACGCGAGGGCATGAGCCTGACTATGCTGGAGGCACTTGCTGCCAGCACACCTGTGCTCTCAACGCCTGTATCAGGCGCTGCGAGCCTGCTTCCAAAGCAGTCTCTCATCCCCTCCAAAACGCCTGACGATCTCCGGCAATTTCTTTCCAATGCGAGTAATGTGCTGGATCAACACAGAAAAGCTCAAAGCAGCTTGTTCGAAGCCATTCGAAATGAATTTACACAAGAGGCGATGGTCTCGAGAACATGCACTTTGTACAGGCAGTTAGTGCGACGCAGCGAGTTGCTATTTCTTGGCGATTGCAACACCTGCGGAACAGAACAGCTAAAAGGCCAGGCGTACCCGGCTCTTGTTGGCGAAGCGCTAAATCGGCGCATCCAAAATTGTGGCCAAACGATGGCAACAACACGAGAAGCACTCAAGTATTTTGCACACTTTGGTCATGATCACCTCAACGCGGTATTTATTCAGTACGGCTTGGTCGATAGTTGGTCAACTCTCAAAGCAGCGCCGTATGTCTTGTATTACCCAGATAATGCTCGCCGACGCTTTTTCCGTCGCTGGGTCAAAAAATGGAAGAAATATGGCCGAAAGATCGGCATTGGCAAGCTCTTCGGCATGACCAACCAGGTGCCGATAGAGGAATATCAGGCCAACATCGCAAAAATTTTGGATGCCGTCAGCTGCCCTGTATTTCTGATCGAAACCGCACCCAACCAAGACGATTCGCGCAACCCTGCCATACAAGCGTATAATGCCGCCTTGGCTGAGTTGGCTGAACAATACGCTCATGCTAGCCTGATCCATTGCTACGAGGTGTTCGCAACAAACATGCAAGACTATTATCAAGATGCGACACATTTCTCTCCTGCAGGGCATGCAAAATTAGCCGAGATGATTTCCAAACATCCTTTGTTGAGCGCCCCCTAAAACACACCTGACAATTTGTGATCAAACATCGGACAACCACAAAGCGCTAATAAATGACTTACTTAACCCGCAAAGCCCTATTGCTCGACCGAGACGGCGTCATCAACGTTAATCATGGCTACGTGCACAGACCCGAAGACTGCAGCTTTGTGAAAGGCATCTTTGACCTTTGCGCAGCAGCACAACGAAAAGGCTATACGATTATTATTGTGACCAATCAAAGCGGCATTGCGAGGGGGTATTATGACAACCAGCAGTTCCATCAGTTTTCGCAATGGATAGAGTCGCAATTTCGCGCGCAAGGTATTCAGATCCGTCATACCTATCACTGTCCGCACCACCCAAAGCTATCGAGCCCCTGTACCTGCCGAAAACCAAAGCCTGGCATGATTCATAAAGCCGCGCGCGATTATAAACTCAACCTAAGCAACAGCATTATGGTCGGTGACAGCTGGTCCGATATCGTTTGCGCACGAGCAGCAGAGGTTGGTAAAGCGGTGCTATTTAAAGACCCCGAACATCACTCACCCAAACGACCTTTCGACGACCTCATTTATCCAGATCTATACCGTGAACGTTCTGGACGGTTTTACGCAGCACGAAGCCTTAGTAGTATTAGTAGGTTGCTGTAAACTATACTTCAGCACCTGAACTGAAGAGTCGCAATGCCAAGCCCTTTTCGTCTCAACCCAACCTAACAAACGTGGATTTATTGAATGAGCGATCGCATCAAAGCCCATATCGAGCGCAGTATAGAAGCAAAACAACGTATCCTGAGTAACGAGTCGCTTCTTGATCAGTTAGATCAGTCCATCGCACTTTGCGTCGAGGCTCTTCGAGACGACAAGAAGATTCTCTTCGCTGGAAATGGCGGTAGCGCTTCAGATGCACAGCACCTCGCAGCCGAGCTTGTTGGTCGGTATCGCTATGACCGGGAATCGCTCGCTGCGATTGCCATCACCACCGACACCTCGGCGCTCACTGCGATCGGAAATGATTATGGCTATGAGGACGTGTTCTCGCGCCAGCTTTCGGGCCTAGGCCAGGAAGGTGATGTACTGGTAGCCATCTCTACCTCAGGCAACTCAGGGAACATCGTCAAAGCAATCGAAGTTGCGCGAAAAAAAGGCATAAAAGTCATCGGAATGAGCGGAGAGAAAGGCAAGCTGAAAGAGCTTTCTGACACCTGCCTGGCAGTACCCGCGCCGCTAACGGCAACGATTCAAGAAGCGCACATTATGCTTGGACATATTTTGTGTGATGGTATTGAGCAAGCACTCTGCCCAGAACTGCCAAAAGATTAAACCATAAAGCTCTATGGGTTGCGTCAAATCGATCAGCCCAACCTTTTCAAACTATTGGCTCAGTGACACATCGCGCGTGCTGCAACCGCAACGCGCTAAAGATTCTTTAGCGCGCTCCAAACTCGATCTGGCGCCATCTCTTCCAAGCACTTGTAGTGCCCAAAAGGACAGTCGCGCTTAAAACAAGGACTGCAATCAATCTCCGCTTTAATGACCGCCGATTTTTCGCTCAAAGGCGGAGTATAGTCTGGTGACGTTGAGCCAAATAAAGCAACGATCGGCACACCCAAGCCCGCAGCTACATGCATCAAGCCCGAGTCATTAGCGACTGCTTTATCTGCCTGCGACATCAATGCGACCGCCTCTTGCAAACTCGTGCGTCCGGCAAGATTCTGTACAGCATCTGTGTTCACTGACGAGCAAACAAGGCCAACAATCTCATCGCAGGCTTGCTGATCATTTTGCGAACCAAATAACCAGACCTGACCACCCTCTTGAATATGGCGCTTTGCAATTTCGGCATAATGCCGCTCCGGCCATTTTTTCGCACGACCAAACTCTGCGCCCGGGCATAAGGCAAGAATACGCTGCTCGGTACTTAAAGAATATTTTTGCAGGGCATTAGAAATATTCTCAGCAGCAGGTACTAACGAAGGAGTAGGGCACTCGAAAGAATCAGGCGTCGTACCTTTGTCGTAGGCAAGGCCAACATACTTATGCACCATCAGTGAAAAGATAGACTTATCCAGCTTGCGCAAATCGTTCAACAAGCCATAGCGCATTTCACCTTTCCAGCCGGTGCGACGCGGAATGTTAGCAAACCATGGAATCAAGGCAGACTTAAGCGAGTTTGGCAATACAATCGCCCAGTCGTATTTTTCTTTGCGGAGGGAATGACCAAGTGCCCGTCGTGTCTTAATCTCTAGAGCTCCATGGCCCAAGGGCATATCAATCGCCTGATGAACCTCAGGCATCGCCTCAATAATGGGGCGACTCCAAGCAGGCGCGAGCACGTCAATACGTGCATCAGGAAAGCGCTGACGCAGAGCTTTAAACAGACTCTGCGCCATCACCATATCGCCAACCCAAGATGGGCCTACGACAAATATTTTCAAGCGCGCTCTCCCGCAGGTTTAAACGTAGCTCAACCAATCAGCATTTTGAGGGCGACGTCCTTTCACCGTATCGAAATACATCGTCTGGAACTTCTCGGTCAACTCACCGCGACGACCGTTACCAATTTGACGACCATCTAACTCACGAATTGGTAGAACCTCGGCTGCAGTGCCGGTGAAGAAAGCTTCATCCGCGACATAGACCTCGTCTCGCGTAATCCGCTTCTCAACAATCTTGACCCCAAGCTCCTCGGCAAAGCTAAAGATAGTGCGACGCGTAAGCCCGTCAAGGCAAGAGGTCAGCTCTGGGGTAAACATGATGCCTTCACGAATAATGAAAATGTTCTCACCAGAACCTTCGGCAACATAACCTTCGTTGTCCAGCAACAAAGCTTCGTCGCAACCGCAATCTAAAGCTTCACGCAATGCCAACATCGAATTGATGTAGTGACCATTGGCTTTCGCTTTACACATGCTGATGTTTACATGGTGGCGGGTGTAAGATGATGTGCGTACTTTAATGCCTTTCTCGCGCAACTCAGGCGACATATATGACGGCCACTCCCATGCGGCCGCAATAACGTGCACTTTCAAGTTATCGGCACGCAAACCCATACCTTCTGATCCGTAAAAAACCATCGGGCGAAGGTAGGCTTCTTTCAGGTTATTTTCTTTTACGACAGCAAGTTGAGCCTGATTAATCTCTTCTTTAGAGAACGGCATATCCATGCGCATAATGTGCGCAGAACGGAAAAGACGGTCGGTATGATCCTGAAGTTTAAAGATCGCAGTACCTTTGTCTGTCTCGTATGCACGAACGCCCTCAAAGACACCCATGCCGTAATGAAGTGTGTGTGTTAACACGTGCACCTGCGCATCGCGCCAAGGAACCATTTCACCATCAAACCAAATGAGGCCATCTCTATCAGCCATCGACATTGCGCACCACTCCTTACGTATGCCGGACAAACCGGCATTATGATCTCAAATTAAACAAAAAGGTTGCGTATTCTAGCACCTAAGATTGTCTTAGCCTACGGATAAACAGGGCTCTAGAGTCATTCTTTGAACAACTCGGCAAAAGCGCGCTGCACCTGCTCTCGCTCTTTGGCAAAGCCATTCAGACCACCGGGATAACTGACACCCGAGAGACTCTTTCGGTGCAGCGCCGACCGTAAAGCTCGGTACGCATCAATCAAGACCGCAAACTCCAAAGGCACATCGACGGTGGCCGCTAGAGATTCAAGCAAGCGAACATTGTCGGTCCAACGCACAAGCTCAGGGTAGTCCTGAGCATAAGCTAGAATCAGATACTGGGTAATGAACTCAATATCAATCAACCCACCTCGACCCTGCTTGATATTCTGATCCGCTATTTCTTGCGATTTGAGCTTATCCACCGCAGCGAGGCGCATTTTTTGACGCATTCCAGCCACTTCGGCCAGCAAATCAGTAAGATCGCGCTGCTTGCAAAGCACGTCCTGACGCACTCGATCGAACTCGCCTCCTAAAGCAGAATCGCCAGCAATAAACCTAGCCCGAACGAGCGCCTGATGCTCCCACGTCCAAGCATCGT
Organism: Oleiphilus sp. HI0080; assembly: GCF_001635135.1. Lineage (NCBI taxonomy): Bacteria > Pseudomonadati > Pseudomonadota > Gammaproteobacteria > Oceanospirillales > Oleiphilaceae > Oleiphilus > Oleiphilus sp. HI0080. Next base: position 555 of record NZ_LWFU01001062.1, on the reverse strand, counting down.
TATGCTGATACTTTTCAAAAGCTGCGAGCGAAGAAACCAACATGCCAGAGTTACCAGATGGCCGTAAACGCATATCTACTTCGTAGCAATAGCCCTGCGTTGTCTGCGCTCCCAGTATATGCACAAGTCGCTGACCTAGCCGGGTGTAAAACAGTTGGTTATTGATCTGCTTATCTCCATCAGTCGAACCAAAATCTTCCGCGTTGTAGATAAACACCATATCCAGATCCGAACTATACCCAAGCTCTATACCGCCCAACTTGCCATAACCGACGACTGCAAAGCCGGCGCAATCTACCGGTTCAATAGCCCGCCCTTTCGCTGATGGATAACCATGCTTTTGCACCAAATTTCGCCATGCGATTTCCATCGCTGCTTCAACACACGCCTCGGCAAGCCAGGTTAAGTAATCACTTACTTTCATGACAGGTAGTACATCGCTTATCTCGGCCGCCGCTACACGCAACATATGTGACTGTTTGAAATTGCGCAGACAATCCATCTGCGCTTCTAAGTCATCCTCAGGAATACGAAGTAAAGACTGGCGAAGCTCAT